>NZ_PSVA01000004.1:161847-186630 GCF_002932155.1 Rathayibacter sp. AY1F9
GGGTCGGGGGAATCGTCCCACGGCGGGGGAGACGACGACGCCCCCCGGTCCGGGGACCAGGGGGCGTCGTGGCGGAAGGGCGTCAGCCGCGGCTGGCCCAGACCGCGCGGCGGCTGTCGTACTCGACGAGGTTGCCGTCGTCCTGCATGACGAGCTTGTAGGGGCCGACCGACGCGGCGGGCGGGACGACCGACCATCCGCTCGTCGTCTCGGTGCCCACGGCGATCTGGCCGCTGGTGTCGAGGGCGAAGAAGCCGCCTGCGCGGGTGGTCTTCGACGCCCAGATCGGGCCGTTCTTGCCGTAGACGACGAAGTTCCCGTCCGCCTGCATCACAGCTCGGTAGACGCCGTTCGCGGAGCGGAGGAAGCTGCCCGCCTCGAGCGAGTTCGCCGCGTAGAGGGTGGTCGAGGGGAAGGCGGCCTGGCTGGTCCAGATCACGTCGTCGGACGGGTTCACGATGATCAGCGAGCCGGCGTTGTTGATGCCCAGGCGGAGGTCCTTGCCGCGCGTGCCCGAGAACCACTTGACGGAGCCGTCGGAGCCGTAGATGACGGCGTTGCCGTCCTTCTGCATGGTGATGCGGTTGCCGGAGCCGCCGGTGCCGGTGCCCCAGACGGCGCCCTGGGGGCCGTAGCCGACGAAGTTGCCGTCGTTCTGCATGACGGCGCTGAAGCGGCCGTCGGCGGAGGTGAGCTGGTGGACGGGGCGGAGGGTCTGCTCCGTGAACAGCGTGTCGGTCACCGGCTCGGCGATGACGCGGCGGACGCTGCTCGCCCAGGCGGGCGAGCCGTTCTCGCGGTAGACGACGAGGTTGCCGTCGGGCTGCATGATCACCGAGGCTCCCGCCTCGTTGATCGTGTTCGTGCTCCACACGGGGCCGCCCTTGGCGGAGTAGACGACCATGTTGCCGTCGGTCTGCATGACCAGGTGGTCGCCGCGGCCCTGGGTGTTCGTCGCGAAGGTGGGGCGGCCCTGCGGGTCGTAGACGACCGCGTTGCCGTCGGTCTGCATCCGGAACGAGTAGCCGTTCGTGCCCGAGACGATCCGCTGTCCGGCGGCCAGCTCCTCGCCGCCGACGAGGGCGTTGTAGTAGCTGACGGCCGCGCGGGCGGTCTGCTGGGCGGCCTCGGGCGACTCGCTCGCGGGAGCGAGGCCGGTCGGCGCCTCCTCGGAGGAGGACAGGGGCTTCTGCGGGTTCTCCGCGGCGAGGGCCGGGGTCGCGCCGAAGAGCAGGGCACCGGTCGCGACGAGCGCGATCAGCCCGGAGGCGAGGGGGCGGGGGGAGGGGGAACGCGTCATCGCAGGACTTTCTCGAGTGGCCGGCGGGGGCCGGAAGAGGGGGTACTCGATGCTCGCACGGCGGACGCACGAGTGGGACCGGAACGGGGGCCCTCCGTCTGGGGGACGCGCGGGAGCTGAGGTCCTCCGCGGGTCAGAGCGCCGGGAGAGGCCGCCTGAGAGCGTCCAGCCGCTTCCGCCAGGCGTCCAGGCGGCCCGGCTCCGCGGCGAGCGCCGGTCCGTCCGCCCAGGCGGTCGCCAGCCGCAGACCGTGCAGGGCGTTGGCCGTCCAGACCTCACGGCCCTCGAGCGACTCCGGCTCGGCCGGGGCCTCGATCACGTTCACGCTGAGCGCGCCGGCGAGCACCGAGACGGTGCGAGCCGTCACGCTGCGCACGCGGGTGCTCGTCGCCGGAGGGACGACCAGCGCGTCGCCCAGCCACCACAGGATCGCGCTGCTCGCTCCGTCGATGACGGCGCCCTCGGCGTCGAGCAGCACGGCCTCGTCCGCTCCCGCGGCGTGCGCGCGCGTCCGCAGGAGGGCGAGACGTGCGATGTCCGGCCCCTTCCAGGACGGTGTCCGGCGCGGATCCACGGGGCTCGTCCACAGCACCACGGAGCGGGTCGTCGGCGGGGCGGATCGCAGCCGGAGCCGCAGGGCGCCTCCCGAGAGCTCGACGCGGGGGAAGGAGCGGCCCTCGCGGGGCAGGGCGGCGATCGCGGCGTGGAGGAACGGCTCGACGTCCGGGTGCCCGCCCGCCGAGGCGACGGAGGCGGCGAACCGCTCGCGGTGCAGGTCGAGCCCGCGGACGCGTCCCTCGTCCACCAGCCAGGAGTCGGCCGCGTCCAGGGAGGTGCCGGGCGGCTCGGGAACCCTCGTCAGGGCCCGCCCGTCCCACTCCCGAACCTGCTCGCCGTCCACGACCGCCTACGCTAGCCCAGTGGTCTCGGAGGATCGGCACGTCCGCTCGATCGAGCTGCCCTGGGTCGATCCGGAGCTCGCGCACCACGCCCTGTTCGCCACGGCCGAGGCGTCGTTCTGGCTCGACTCGGGCCTCGGAGCGACGAGCGGCCGCTCCTACCTCGGCGCGTGCGCCCGCGGGGACGTGCTCCTCGTCGAGGCCGGCGGCGACGTGGCGGCGGCGCTCGCCGCGGTCGACGACGAGGCCCCGGCGGGCGACCGCGCGCTCGGCCGCTACGGCTGGATCTCCTACGAGGCGGGAGCAGCCTCCGTCTCCCTGCCCTCGGCGCCGACCGGCCCCGTGGATCCGCCGGCCCTCGCCCTGCTCCGGGGCGACCCCGTGCTCGAGTTCGACCACGGGGCCCGGACCGTCCGCCTGGTCGCCACGGGAGACGTGCAGGAGCTCACCGCGCGCCTGCTCGAGCTCGTCGGGGCGCCCGCCCCCGCGGACCCCGCGGATCCCGAGCCCGCCGGCGTCCCGGTCCGCCGCCACTCCGCCGCCGAGTACACGGCGCTGATCGGCCGCTGCCAGGAGGCCATCCGCGCGGGGGACGCCTACCAGCTCTGCCTCACCGACGAGATCGTCGTCGAGGGCCGGTTCGATCCGGTCGAGGCGTACCGTCGCCTCCGCCGCTCCAGCCCGAGCCATCACGGCGGGCTGATCCGCCTCGGCCCGCTCGCGCTCGTCAGCGCCTCGCCCGAGCGGTTCCTCACCGGCGGGGCCGACGGACGCGTCGCCACGCATCCCATCAAGGGCACGCGCCCCCGGGGCCGGGACGCCGACGAGGACCGCGCGCTCCGGGACGAGCTCGTCTCGAGCGTGAAGGAGCGGGCCGAGAACGTGATGATCGTGGACCTCGTCCGCAACGACCTCGCCCGGATCGCCGCCCCCGGCTCCGTCGTCGTCGACCGCCTGCTCGAGGTGGAGAGCTACCCGCACGTCCACCAGCTGGTCAGCGAGGTCTCGGCCCGCCGCGCGCCGGGCGTCGGGATCGCCGAGCTGATCGCGGCCCTCTTCCCGGCCGGCTCGATGACGGGAGCGCCCAAGCGCCGGGCGGTGGAGCTGCTGCGGGAGTGGGAGGGCGGTCCCCGCGGCGTCTACTCCGGCGCCTTCGGCCGCCTGGGCTCGGACGGCTCGCTGGACCTCGCGATGACCATCCGCACCCTCGTGCTCGACGGCGAGCGCGCCCGCCTGGGGACCGGCGGCGGCATCACCACGCTCTCGGTGCCGGAGGAGGAGGTCGAGGAGACGCGGCTGAAGGCGCGGGCGCTCCTCGCGGTGCTGGGCGCCGCCGAGGAGTGAGCGGGCGCCGCGTTCGTCTGCCGTGCGCGCGGGGCCAGTAGGGTTGATGGTCGAACGCAGCCGCCCACGCGTGCGCGTTCTCCCCCTCCTTCAGAAGTGAGAAGCACCTGTGGCAGAAGACACCTCCCGGCAGACCGGCGCGAGCGACGAGGAGCGCTACGACTTCCGAGCGCTCCAGGAGAAGTGGCTCCCGATCTGGGAGGAGACGCGCCCGTTCGCGACGGACGACCCCGACGACAAGCGCCCCCGCAAGTACGTGCTCGACATGTTCCCGTACCCCTCGGGCGACCTGCACATGGGCCACGCCGAGGCGTACGCGCTCGGTGACGTGATCGCGCGCTACTGGCGCCAGCAGGGCTTCAACGTCCTCCACCCGATCGGCTGGGACAGCTTCGGCCTGCCCGCCGAGAACGCCGCGATCAAGCGCGGGCTGAACCCGGTCACCTGGACCTACGACAACATCGAGCAGCAGAAGCGCTCGATGAAGCGCTACGCCGCGTCCTTCGACTGGGACCGCGTGCTGCACACCTCCGACCCCGAGTACTACAAGTGGAACCAGTGGCTGTTCCTCAAGATGTACGAGAAGGGCCTCGCCTACCGCAAGGACAGCTGGGTCAACTGGGACCCGGTGGACCAGACGGTCCTGGCGAACGAGCAGGTCCTGGCGGACGGCACCTCCGAGCGCTCCGGCGCGGTCGTGGTCAAGAAGAAGCTCACGCAGTGGTACTTCAAGATCACCGACTACGCCGACCGGCTGCTCGACGACCTGAACCAGCTCGAGGGCTCCTGGCCGTCGAAGGTCATCGCCATGCAGCGCAACTGGATCGGCCGCTCCATCGGCGCCGACGTCGAGTTCGAGATCGAGGGCCGTGACGAACGCGTCACCGTCTTCACCACGCGCCCCGACACGCTCTACGGGGCGACCTTCATGGTCGTCGCGCCCGACTCCGACCTCGCCTCCGAGCTGGTCGAGGGCTCCGAGCCCGCGATCCGCGACGCGTTCCGCAGCTACCTCGAGACGGTGCAGAAGTCGAGCGAGATCGAGCGCCTGACCGCCGACCGCCCCAAGACCGGCGTGTTCCTCGGCCGCTACGCGGTGAACCCCGTGAACGGCGAGCGGCTGCCGATCTGGGCCGCCGACTACGTCCTCTCCGACTACGGCCACGGAGCCGTCATGGCCGTGCCGGCGCACGACCAGCGCGACCTCGACTTCGCCCGCGCCTTCGACCTGCCCGTGCGCGTGGTCGTCGACACCAACGCCTCCGTCACCGGGGCGATCCCGGTCATCCCGGAGGACCCGGAGGAGCTGGCCGCGCTCGAGGAGGAGTACTCGCTCGACCCCGCCACCACCGGGGAGGCGCTGACCGGCGACGGCCGCCTGATCAACTCCGGGCCGCTCGACGGGCTCTCCAAGCGCACCGCCATCGAGCGCGTCATCAGGATGCTCGAGGAGCGCGGCCGCGGCCGCTCGGCCAAGAACTACCGCCTGCGCGACTGGCTGATCTCGCGCCAGCGCTACTGGGGCACCCCCATCCCGATCATCCACGGAGCCGACGGCGAGCTCGTGCCGGTGCCCGAGGACCAGCTGCCCGTCGTCCTGCCCTCCACCGACGGCCTCGACCTGCAGCCGAAGGGATCGTCGCCGCTCGGAGCGGCGGAGGACTGGGTGAACGTGCCGCACCCGGTGGACGGCTCGCCCGCCCGCCGCGACCCGGACACGATGGACACCTTCGTCGACTCCTCGTGGTACTTCCTCCGCTTCCTCTCGCCGAAGGACGACACGCAGGCCTTCGATCCGAAGCTCGCCGAGAAGTGGGCGCCCGTCGACCAGTACGTCGGGGGCGTGACGCACGCGATCCTGCACCTGCTGTACGCGCGCTTCATCACCAAGGTGCTGTTCGACCTGGGCTACGTGTCGTTCACGGAGCCCTTCACGGCGCTGCTCAACCAGGGCATGGTGCAGATGGACGGCGCAGCGATGTCGAAGTCGAAGGGCAACATCGTCCGCCTCTCGGACCAGCTGGACGAGTTCGGCGTCGACGCCGTGCGCCTGACGATGGCGTTCGCCGGCCCGCCGGAGGACGACATCGACTGGGCCGACGTCTCGCCCGGCGGCAGCGCGAAGTTCCTCGCCCGCGCCTGGCGCCTGGCGAAGGACGTCACCTCGAGGCCCGACGTCGAGTGGAAGTCGGGCGACGCGGCTCTGCGCCGCCAGACCCACCGCTTCCTCGCGGAGTCCCCGTCGCTGATCGAGGCGTTCAAGTTCAACGTCGTGGTCGCGCGGCTGATGGAGCTCGTCAACGCGACCCGCAAGGTCGTCGACTCGGGCGCCGGGGCCGGGGACCCCGCGGTCCGCGAGGCGGTCGAGGTGGTCGCGATGGCTCTCAACCTGTTCGCGCCGTACACGGCCGAGGACATGTGGCACCGCCTGGGCTACGAGGGCACCGTCGCGCACGCGCTGTGGCGCAAGGCCGACCCGTCGCTGCTGGTCGAGGAGAAGGTCACGGCGATCCTGCAGGTCGACGGCAAGGTCCGCGACCGGCTCGAGGTCTCGCCGAAGATCTCCTCCGACGAGCTCGAGGAGAAGGCGCGGGCCACGGCCGGCGTCGCCCGGGCTCTCGTCGGCCGCGAGGTCGTGAAGGCGATCGTGCGGGCGCCGCGCCTGGTGAACCTGGTGACGAAGGCGGTCTAGCCGCCGATCCGTCCCGACGGGGCTCCTCCTCTCGCAGGAGGGGCCCCGTCGTCCGTCCTGCGCCGGTGCTGCTCTCTCCTCCACAGGGAGGCGATCCGGCGGGCTGTCCCCGGATCGGTGTCGGCGGCCGCGCCGGGCGGTGACGCGGGTCCTACCGTCGGCGGATGCCAGAGACCAGCGGGACGGACGACGAGCAGTTGACGGCGCTGCTGCGGCCCCGCCGCGCCCGCCCGCGCTGGCGCGTGGGAGTGGGAGCGGCGGTCGTGCTCGTCATCGGCGCCGCGGTGGTCGCGGTGCTGCTCGCGGGAGCGCGGTCGAGCGGTCATGAGCGGGTCCTGGAGCCCGCCGTGTCGACGAGCGCGCCCGCTGCTGCGGCGGTCGAGTCGCTGTACGTGCACGTGGCCGGCGAGGTCGCCTCTCCGGGGCTGTACGTCCTGTCGCCGGAGGCGCGGGTGGCGGACGCGGTCGCCGCCGCCGGAGGGTTCCAGGAGTCGGCGGAGCGCGCGGCGGTCAACCTGGCCCGGAGGCTCGTGGACGGCGAGCAGATCGTCGTGCCGGCCGTGGGAGCGGCGCCGGCCGCGGCGGGAGCGGCTCCGGGCGGGGCCGCTCCAGGAGGAGCCTCCGCCGCCGGATCCGTGCTGAGCCTGAGCACGGCGACGGCGGCCCAGCTGGAGGAGCTGCCCGAGATCGGCCCGGCGACCGCGAAGAAGATCGTCGCCCACCGGGAGGCGAACGGCCCGTTCTCCTCCGTCGACCAGCTGCTCGAGGTCCCCGGGATCGGCGAGAAGACGCTCGCCGCGTTCCGCGACCAGGTCGCGCCGTGAGGAGCGTGCGGGCGGCGGACCTGCGGCTCCTGCCGGCAGCGGTGGCCGCCTGGACCACCGCGTGGGCGGCCGGGATGCTGCCGGTCGCGGCAGTGCTCGACGGGGGCCTCTCGTGGTGCGCCGCGGGCTGGGTGCTGCTCGGGGCGGCGTGCGTCCTGCTCCGGCGCGGCCTCGGCGGGCGGCTGGTCGGAGCGGTGCTCGTCGGGGGCGCGGGTGCCGCCCTCGCCCTCACCTCCGTCGTCGCCGCGGCGCCCGGTGACCACCCGGCGTCGCTGCGGGAGGCACAGGAGGATCGCGCCCTCACCCCGGTCACCGTGCGCGTCGACACGGGTGCCCGACCGCTCGCGACCGGGGGAGTGTGGTTCGACGCGACGGCGCTGCGGGTGGGAGACGCGTCGACCGCGGCCCCCGTCCGCGTGCTGCTCGCCGATCCCGGCGGTCGGCTGCCGGTGGGCGCCGAGCTCGACCTGGAGGCGCGTGCTGCGGCGCAGGAGGCGCCCGTCGGCGAGGCGACGATGCTGAGGGCGGCGTCCGTCGAGGACCGGCGCGGTCCCGGGGGAGCGGCGGCCGTCGCGGAGGTGCTGCGCGCGCGCTTCCTCGAGCGCGCGGCGCTGGTAGGCGGCGACGTGGCGGGGCTGCTGCCGGGCCTCGCGACCGGCGACACGTCCGCGCTCGACGCGGGGCTCGAGGAGGCGATGCGCACCGCGTCGCTCACCCACCTGACCGCCGTCTCGGGCGCCAACTGCGCCGTGGTGGTGGTCGCCGGCTGGACGATCGCGGCGCTCCTCGGCGCCGGGCGCCGCCTCCGGACCGTCGCCGCCCTCGCCCTGCTCGCCGGCTTCGTCGTGCTGGTGACCCCCGAGCCGAGCGTGGTGCGGGCCGCGGTGATGGCGACGGTGGTCCTCCTCGCGCGGCTCGGGCGTCGCTCCGGAGCGGCCGTGCCCGCCCTGCTCGCGACCGTCGTCGTGCTCGTGGCCGCCGACCCCTCGATCGCGGGGAGGCTCGGCTTCGTGCTGTCCGTCCTCGCCACCGCCGGACTCCTGCTGTTCGCCGAGCCGATCGCGGGCGCTCTCGGTCGAGTGCTGCCCCGGCCTCTCGCCCTGCTGCTCGCGGTGCCGACCGCGGCGCAGCTCGCCTGCCAGCCCGTGCTGCTGCTCGTGGACCCGTCGGTGCCGGTGTACGGAGTGCTCGCCAACCTGCTCGCCGAGCCCGCGGCACCCGCCGCGACCGGGCTCGGGCTCATCGGCTGCCTGCTCGCTCCCTGGTGGGACGGAGCCGCCGACGCGGCGATCCGGCTCGCCGCCGTCCCCGCCTGGTGGATCGCCTCGATCGCCCGCGCCGTCGACTCGTGGCCCGCCCCGAGGATCGCCTGGTGGCCCGGAGTGGGAGGAGCGCTCGCGCTCACCGTGCTGACCCTGCTCGGTCTCGTGCTGGTCACGCAGTCACCGCGGCTCGCGCGGGTGCGCCGGATCGCCGCCGTCGGGCTGGCGTGCGCGATCGCCGCCGCCGGCGGCACCACCGTCGCCACGCCGCTCCTCCGCGCCGCCTCGGTTCCCGAGGACTGGCGTGTCGCGATGTGCGACGTCGGGCAGGGCGACGCGGTCCTCCTCCGCGGAGACGCGGGCGTGCTGCTCGTCGACACGGGGCCCGAGCCCGCACCGCTCGAGGCCTGCCTCCGCCTGATGGGGGTGGACCGGATCCCGCTGCTGGTTCTCACTCACTACGACCTCGACCACGTCGGCGGGCTCCAGGCCGTCCTCGGACGGACCGACGCCGCGCTCGTCGGGCCCGCCGCGGGCCGCGACGACGAGCGCGACCGGGCGGCGCTCACCGGCGCGGGGGTCGCCGTGCAGGAGGCGGTCCGCGGCGACAGCGGCGCGCTCGGCTCGCTGCGCTGGCGGGTCGAGTGGCCGGAGCGGCGGAGCGCGCTGCGGGGCAACGAGGCGAGCGTGACCCTCCGGGTCGACATCGGCGCGGACGCCCGCGGCGGCCCGCTCTCCGTCGCACTCCTGGGCGACCTCGGCGAGCAGGAGCAGGGGCGCGTCTCCCGGCTGCCGGTCGGCCGGGTCGACGTCGTCAAGGTCGCGCATCACGGCTCCGGCGACCAGTCGCCCGCCCTCTACGACGCGCTCGGCGCGAGCGTCGGGCTGATCTCCGTCGGGGCGGAGAACGACTACGGTCATCCGAATCCGTCGCTCCTCGCTCTGCTGGCCGAGCGCGGGGTCGAGGCGCTGAGGTCGGATGTCGAGGGTACGGTCGTGCTCGCGTCCCGCAGCGACGGGATCGCGGTCTGGGTGAGCGGCGCGACGGCTCCCGCGGCGGCCTCGGGGCGCCGTGAGCGGGCCGTAGGGTGGAGGGCGCTCGGACGGGCGCGGCACGGAAGGACACGGCATGGCAGGCAGGGCCCCGGCGCGCGCGAAGGCAGCGCCCTCGAAGGCGGCGATCCCGCAGCTCGCCTGGAACCAGACCCGGCCGGCGCCGATCGTGCTGATCACCGGCCCGGAGCAGTTCCTCGCCGACCGCGCGCTGCGCTTCCTCCGTGAGTTCCTCCGGGCCGAGGATCCGAGCCTCGAGGTCAGCGACATCGACGCCGGCGGCTACGCGCCGGGGGAGCTGCTGACGCTCGCGAGCCCGTCCCTCTTCGACGAGCCCCGCTTCATCCGCGTCTCGAACGTCGAGAAGTGCACGGACGCGTTCCTCCTCGAGACCCTCGACTACCTCTCGGCGCCCGCGGACGGGGCGACCCTGGTGCTCCGCCACGGCGGCGGCAACCGGGGCAAGAAGCTCCTCGACGCCATCCGCTCGGGCACGGGCGGCGGCATCGAGATCGTCTGCGCCGAGCTCAAGCGCGAGAGCGACAAGGTCGACTTCGCGATCGCCGAGTTCCGCACCGCCGGCCGCACGGCGACCACCGGTGCCGTCCGAGCCCTGGTGTCTGCCTTCTCCGACGACCTCGACGAGCTCGCGTCGGCGTGCCAGCAGCTGCTGTCCGACGTCACCGGCGAGATCACCGAGGCGACCGTCGCGAAGTACTACGGCGGCCGCGTCGAGACCACGGCCTTCACCGTCGCCGACTCGGCGATCGCGGGCCGTCACGGCGAGGCGCTGCTCGGGCTCCGCCACGCCCTCGCCTCCGGTGCCGACCCGGTACCGATCGTCGCCGCGTTCGCGAGCAAGCTGCGGACCATGGCGAAGGTCGCCGGCTCGCGCGAGGGCTCGGGCCAGGTCGCCTCGCGTCTGGGCCTCGCTCCGTGGCAGGTGGACCGGGCCCGGCGCGACCTGCAGGGCTGGACCGGCGAGGGCCTCGGCACCGCGATCCTGACGGTCGCCGACGCCGACGCGAACGTGAAGGGCGCCACCCGCGACCCCGTGTACGCCCTCGAGCGCATGGTCTCCGTCGTCTCCGCCCGGGGCCTCTGACCCGCCCGAAAGGCCCTGCTCCCGCGATCCGCACCGACCTCGTCCCCGGCGGTTCTCGGTACGCCGCTCCGCGGCCTCTCGACCGGCACCAACCAAGGGGATCATCTTCCCTCGCAGGGTCGCGCCGCGGCCGACGAAGAGTCGGACGACGACCCCGCAGGGTCACCGGCGATCCGCGTGTCAGCGGATCGTCGTACCCGGAACGCTCCCCGCTCCTCCCACCGCGACCACCCTTGGAAGCCGACTGCGCGACGGGCGACGAGGCACGAGGAGCCCGTCGAGATCGGTACGGCCCACCGGCGATCCGCGTGTCAGCGGATCGTCGTACCCGGAGCGCTTCCCGCTCCTCCCGCCGCGACCACCCCTGTAGGCCGACTGCGCGACGGGCGACGAGGCACGAGGAGCTCGTCGAGATCGGTACGGCCCATCGCCGATCCGCGTGTCAGCGGATCGTCGTACCCCGAAACGCTCTCCGCGCCTCCCCCCGCGACCCTCCGCGGTAGCCGACCGGGCCGCAGCCGATCGAGAGCCGGACGATGCCCTCGCAGGGTCACCGGCGATCCGCGTGTCAGCGGATCGTCGTACCCGGAACGCAGGACAATCCTCCCACCGCGACCACCCCTGTGAGCCGACCGCGCGACGGCCGACGAGGAACGAGGAGGCCGTCGACCGCGAAGCTGCAACGACGAAGGGCCCGGCCAATGGCCGGACCCTTCGTCGTTGCAGCTTCGCGCAGTACTACAGCGCGGCGACCTGCTTCGCGATGGCCGACTTGCGGTTCGCGGCCTGGTTCTTGTGGATGACGCCCTTGCTGGCGGCCTTGTCGAGCTTCTTGGCGGCGAAGGCGAGGGCGGTGCCGGCCTTCTCGGTGTCGCCGGCGGCGATGGCGGTGTGGACCGAGCGGATGGCGGTCTTCAGCTCGCTCTTGACGGCCTTGTTGCGCTCGTTCGCCTTCTTGTTGGTGAGGTTGCGCTTGATCTGCGACTTGATGTTTGCCACGTGGATTACCTTCTTCTCGGATGTGCGTGTGTGCAGCCGGCTACTCGACGGAGTGCCCCTTCCGCGGGCGTCTGAACGCCCTGCGGTGCGACTGGAGGTCGCCGGCTTCTGATCACTCCACGCCTGCCGGGTGTCCGGAGGGGGAGCGCAAGCCAACAAGGAACTTTAGCGCACCCGTCGTCACCCTTCAACCGCGCCGCGCCCGCGGGTGCGGTGCCGTCCGGGTCGGGGCCGCCGGGGCGACACGCCGGGGGAGGCGGACCGCCGTGGCGTCTCGCGGTCCGGGCCCGCCGGTAACGTGACGCCGGTGCCCCGTCTCGCCGATCACCTCTCCGCGGTGCCGCCCTCGGGCATCCGCCACCTGTTCGAGATCGCGCTGCGGCTCGACGGCGTGACGCTCCTCGCGGTGGGCGAGCCCGACGTGCCGACCGCGCCGCACATCATCGAGGCGGCCCGGGCGGCGTGGGCGGCCGACGACACCCGCTACGGGCCCAACGGCGGCGTCCCCGAGCTCCGGCGGGCCATCGTGGAGAAGCTGGCGCGGGACAACGGCATCGAGGCGGACGTCGAGCAGGTCTGGGTGACCGTCGGCGCCACGCAGGCGCTGCACCAGGCGATGACGCTCCTGCTCGGGCCCGGCGACGAGGTGCTCATCCCCGACCCGGGCTACACCGTCTTCACGACCAACGCGCGGACCATCGGCGCCGTGCCCGTGCCGTACACGCTGCGCGCCGAGAACGCCTTCCTCCCCGATCCCGAGGAGGTCGAGCGCCTGATCACGGACCGGACCCGCGTCCTGATCGTCAACAGCCCGTCCAACCCGCTCGGCGTGGTGTTCCCGAGGGAGGTCCTCGAGCGCCTGCTCGACATCGCCCGGCGCCACGACCTGTGGGTGCTCAGCGACGAGGTCTACGAGTACTTCACCTACGGGCGCCCGCACGTGAGCCTCGCGGCGATCGCGCAGGAGCGCGGGGACGACGCCGACCGCGTCCTCAGCGTCTTCTCCTTCTCGAAGACCTACGCGATGACCGGCGTCCGCGTCGGCTACCTCGTGACGCCTCCCGGCTTCACGTCGATCATGGCCACGGTGCAGGAGGCGGCGATCAGCTGCGTCGCCACTCCGGACCAGCGCGCCGCCCTCGCCGCTCTGACCGGGCCGCAGGACGCGGTGGCCGCCGCCTCCGACCACTACCTCGCCAACCTGCGGCTCGCGACGGGCGTGCTCGACGAGCGGGGGATCGCCTACCGCGAGCCCGAGGGCGCGTTCTACCTGTGGATCGACATGGCGCACGCGACCGGCGGGGACGTCGCCTCGTGGGTCGAGTCCTTCCTCCTCGAGACCCTCGTCGCCGTCGCACCCGGCAGCGCCTTCGGCCGCACCGGCGAGGGCTGGATCCGCGTCTGCCTCGCCGCGGATCCCGCCGCGCTCGAGCACGGGCTGCGCGCCCTCCCGGCCCCGGTGCGCGGATGAGCGCCGCCGAGGTGCTGGTCCGGCGCGTCCGGGCCCAGGAGTACGACGAGGTCTCGCGCCTGCGGCTCGCCGCCTACGCCCACGACTACGAGCTGGGGGAGGAGTACGCCGCCGACGTCGCCGCGGTCGCCCGGCACGACGTCGAGGGCGAGGTCTGGGTCGCCGTCGAGGGCGACGGGCGGATCCTCGCGACGGTCACCACTGCGCGCCCGGGCGCGAACCTGTACGAGCTCGGCCGCCCCGGCGAGCTGGACTGGCGGCTGCTCGCCGTCGCCCCGGAGGCACGCGGGCGGGGTCTCGGGCGGCTGCTCACCGAGTTCGTCGTGATGCTCGCCGCCGAGCGGGGCCTCCAGCGGGTCGTGATGAACAGCGGCACGCTGATGACCACCGCGCACGCCCTCTACGAGAGCATGGGCTTCGTCCGCCTCGGCGAGCGGGAGAACCCGCCCGGCGTCGAGCCCACCCGCACCTACGGACTCGATCTGTAGCCGCCGGTCCCGGCCTCCGCCGCCGGGCATGGGACACTGGTCCCACGATGTCTCCACGTGCACACTCCGGGCTCGAGCCCGCCGCGACCGATCCGGCGTCCATCCGCAACTTCTGCATCATCGCCCACATCGACCACGGCAAGTCCACCCTCGCCGACCGGATGCTCGGCATCACGGGTGTCGTCGAGGACCGGGCGATGCGCGCGCAGTACCTCGACCGCATGGACATCGAGCGCGAGCGCGGCATCACGATCAAGTCGCAGGCCGTGCGGATGCCGTGGGAGCGCGACGGGCGCACGTTCGCCCTGAACATGATCGACACTCCGGGGCACGTCGACTTCTCCTACGAGGTCAGCCGCTCGCTGGCGGCCTGCGAGGGCGCGATCCTCCTGGTCGACGCGGCGCAGGGCATCGAGGCCCAGACGCTCGCGAACCTCTACCTCGCGCTCGAGAACGACCTCACGATCATCCCTGTCCTGAACAAGATCGACCTGCCGGCCGCGGACCCCGAGAAGTACGCGAAGGAGCTCGCGAGCCTCATCGGCGGCGACCCGGACGACGTCCTCCGCGTCTCCGGCAAGACCGGCATGGGCGTCGAGGCGCTGCTCGACCGCGTCACCGAGCTCATCCCGCCGCCCGTCGGCGACCCCTCCGCCCCTGCGCGCGCCATGATCTTCGACTCCGTGTACGACGCCTACCGCGGGGTCGTCACCTACGTCCGGATGATCGACGGCAAGCTCTCGCCGCGCGAGAAGATCCAGATGATGTCGACCCGCGCCACGCACGAGATCCTCGAGATCGGCGTGTCGAGCCCCGAGCCCGTCGCGACGCAGGGTCTCGCGGTCGGCGAGGTGGGCTACCTGATCACCGGTGTGAAGGACGTGCGCCAGTCGAAGGTCGGCGACACCGTCACCACGGCGTCGAAGCCCGCGACGCAGGCGCTGCCCGGCTACACCGAGCCGCTCCCGATGGTCTTCTCGGGCCTGTACCCGATCGACGGCAGCGACTACCCGGACCTGCGCGAGGCGCTCGACAAGCTCAAGCTCTCGGACGCGGCGCTCGTCTACGAGCCCGAGACGTCGGTGGCGCTCGGCTTCGGCTTCCGCTGCGGGTTCCTCGGCCTCCTGCACCTCGAGATCATCACCGAGCGCCTGCAGCGCGAGTTCGGTCTCGACCTCATCACGACGGCGCCCTCGGTCATCTACGAGGTCTCGACGGAGGACAAGAAGACCGTCACCGTCACGAACCCGAGCGAGTTCCCCGTCGGGAAGATCGCCGCTGTCACGGAGCCGATCGTCAAGGCCGCGATCCTCGCGCCGAAGGACTACGTCGGCACGATCATGGAGCTCTGCCAGAGCCGCCGCGGGACCCTGATCGGCATGGAGTACCTGGGCGAGGACCGGGTCGAGATCCGCTACCACATGCCCCTCGGCGAGATCGTCTTCGACTTCTTCGACAACCTCAAGTCCAAGACCGCCGGCTACGCCTCGCTCGACTACGAGCCCGCCGGCTCGCAGGAGGCCGACCTCGTGAAGGTCGACATCCTGCTGCAGGGCGAGCAGGTCGACGCGTTCAGCGCGATCGTGCACCGGGAGAAGGCCTACGCCTACGGCGTGCTGATGACGGGGCGCCTGCGCAAGCTGATCCCGCGTCAGCAGTTCGAGGTGCCGATCCAGGCCGCCATCGGCGCCCGGATCATCGCCCGCGAGTCGATCAGCGCGATGCGCAAGGACGTCCTGGCCAAGTGCTACGGCGGCGACATCACCCGCAAGCGCAAGCTCCTCGAGAAGCAGAAGGAGGGCAAGAAGCGGATGAAGATGGTCGGCCGCGTCGAGGTCCCCCAGGAGGCGTTCATCGCCGCGCTCTCGGGTGACGTCGAGACCAAGGACAAGAAGTAGCGCGAGCCCCGTCGCCGGCGCCCGTCCCCCCTCCCGGACGGGCGACGCACCCCCCCCGTCCGGGATATCGTGTCCTCGGGGATTGCGGCGCCTCACAGCGGACCGGTAGCTTTCGGACGCCAGGACGCGGCCGTGGATCGGGATCGATCCGCATGGGGGGCTGCAGCGTCGACGACCGGTCCTCCACCATGACGAAGGGTGGTAGTCCGTGGTGCCTACGAGCACGAGGAAGCGCTGGATCAGGACGGGGGCGGCGCTCGCGAGCATCGCGGCCGTCGCAGCGGGATCGCTGGTGGCGGCAGGGCCGGCCTCCGCAGCGAACAAGGTGATCCCGGTCGCGCCCGCGCCGTACTCCTGGTCGGACAACGCCCGGTTCGGCGGCACCGAGCCGCTGCTGGTGCCCGGAGACGCGACCACGCTGACCGTCGAGCTGCCCGACTCCACCGCTCCCGACACCTTCACCGAGTGGTCGCACCCCGGCTACCGGGTCGTGACGTGGCAGCTGAGGAGCACCGCGACGGACCTCGCGAGCGGCGAATCCGTCGTCGACACCGCCACCAACTCGATCGACATCCCGATCGGGCGCGCCGCCGGCTCCTTCGGCGGCACCTCGCTGTCGCTCCTCCTGAACGGTTCCGAGAAGAAGGCGGCCGACGCCTACGCTCCGTCCGGCATCGACCGGACGGGCTTCGTCCTCGCCCTCTCCGCCGACCTCCAGGTGACTGCTGCGAGCGGGTCAGCGGAGGCCGACCTCGACCTGTCGACGTCCACCTCCTCCGGGCGCGCCGGCGGCGAATTCTGGGCCGGCGGCGGCACTGTCACCGAGGCCGGCGCGGGCGACGTCATCGTCCTCGACTCTGGTGTCCCCGGCTTCTTCGACCTCGCGGGCCTCAGCGCCACGGTCGGAACGGAGGACGGTGGCCGCCTGAAGGCCGTCCCCAAGGTCGTGCAGGACGGCCGGGGCATCGCGATCACCCCGACCCAGGAGTTCTTCGACCGCTACCTCACCTTCAGCGACACGACGCCGCTCGGCGCCCCGTCGGTCGAGGTGAAGGGACTCAGCCGCGGCGGGGAGCAGCCTTCCGGCACCGGCGTCATCGTGCGCGCGCCGCTGCGCGTCGTCCCGTCGACCACCACCCCGACGCCGGGCACCGGCCTGGAGGTCGTCCGCCTCGCGGGCACCGACCGCCAGGGCACCGCGGTCGAGATCTCGAAGGCGACCTTCGACACCCCCGGCGTCCCCGTCGTCTACATCGCCACCGGCGCGAACTTCCCCGACGCGCTCAGCGCCGGTCCCGCCGCCGCGAAGCAGGGCGGCCCGCTCCTCCTGGTCGACCGCGACTCGGTGAGCCAGGTCGTGCGCGACGAGCTCACCCGTCTCAAGCCCCAGCGGATCGTCGTCGTCGGCTCCGACCTCAGCGTCAGCGACGCCCTCGCGACCGACCTCGGCCAGTACGCGAACGGGAGGGTCTTCCGCCTCGGAGGCACCGACCGCTACGACACGTCGCGGAAGATCATCGAGAGCGCCTTCGGCACCTCGCCGAAGGGGGCCTGGCTCGCGACCGGCGAGAAATTCCCCGACGCGCTCAGCGCCACCGCCGCCGCGGGCAAGAACTCCGCCCCCGTCGTCCTCGTGAACGGCGGCCTCCCGGCGGCCGACCCGACCACTGTCGGGATCCTGACGCGGCTCCGGCCTCCGGTGCTCACCATCGCGGGATCCGAGCTGTCGGTCAGCGCCGGCATCCAGAACTCCCTCACTGTGCCGGGGGGACCCACCGTGAGCCGCATCGGCGGGGTCGACCGCTACGACACCTCGGAGCAGCTCAACCGGACGGCCTTCCCCCGCGGGTCGGAGACCGTGTTCCTGGCCACCGGAGAGAACTTCCCCGACGCCCTGGCCGGAGCCGCGGCCGCCGGGCGCACGGGGAGCCCCCTCTTCGCCGTGCCCCCGACCTGCGTGCCGGTCAAGGTGCTGCAGGGCATCAAGGCAGGCGGAGCGACGCGCATCGTCCTCCTCGGCGGCACCGGCACCCTGTCGGACGCCGTCGCGAAGCTGACTCCCTGCAGCTGAACCGACCCGCACCACGACGAGGGCCCTCCTCCCGCTCCGGCGGGGGAGGGCCCTCGGTCGTTCCCGGCTCGGGACGCCGACGGTCGGATACGCTGGGTCGGATGGACAGCACCACCCGGCGCGCGGACTCGACGCGCGCCGCGCTCGAGGAGTCCGGGAAGAAGGTCGGGACGTGAGCATCCGCCGCTCCAACTTCGAGGGCCAGCCGCAGGTCACCTACGCGGCGGTCGGCGGCACTCTGGCACCCGACCTGCTCGAGTACCCGCCGGACGGCTTCACGGCCGAGCGCTTCGAGGCCCGTCTCGGCTCGGGCGACGAGCGCTTCGCCATCACCACCGCCTCCCTGATGACCTGGGGCGTGCAGCGCGGCAGCGGCATCGAGGTGACCGACATCACCAGCGGCAGCGGCGTGCAGTACACCGGCGTCAACTTCGACGCGGCGGGCACCCCGATCGACCTCGTCAGCCGGCCGACGGAGGAGCACTTCGCTCCCGACGGCACCCCCTACATCACCGCCGGCGTGACCGCCGTGCTCCGCGTGACCCTGCTCGGCCGCGTCTTCGACGCCCCGGTCCGCGTGGTCTACGTCGTCGACGAGCCCGACCAGGTCGGCTTCGCCTACGGCACCCTCGAGGGCCACCCCGAGAGCGGCGAGGAGTCCTTCGTCGTCGAGAAGCGCGCGGACGACTCGGTCTGGCTCGTCATCCGGGTCTTCTCGCGACCCTCCACCCGCCTCTACCGCCTGGGCGCGCCGGTGCTGCGCGCCGTGCAGAAGCGCCAGGTCGCCAAGTACCTCCGCGCGCTGCTGCCGGCGCGCGTCAGCTGACGTGGGGAGCGCCCTCCCGATCGCCGATCCTGCTCCGCTCGACGGCGGACTGCCCGCGTCCGTCGTCGACGGCGTGGAGCAGCGGGACCTCGGCCTCTACGTGCACGTGCCGTTCTGCCGGGTCCGCTGCGGGTACTGCGACTTCAACACCTACACGGCGACCGAGCTCCGCGGGGCGAAGCAGCAGGACTACGCCGACGAGGCGATCACCGAGATGGCTCTCGGTGCCGAGGTGCTCGAGCGCGCGGGCCTGCCCCGGCGCCCCGCCCGCACGGTCTTCTTCGGCGGCGGGACGCCCACCCTCCTGCCCGCCGGCGACCTGGTGCGGATGCTGGACGGCCTCCGCACCCACTTCGGGGTCGCGCCCGACGCTGAGATCACCACCGAGGCGAACCCGGACTCCGTCGATGCCTCCTACCTCCGCGCGCTGGCCGAGGCGGGCTTCACCCGCGTCAGCTTCGGGATGCAGTCGGCCGTGCCGCACGTCCTCGCCACGCTCGAGCGCACCCACGACCCGGAGCGGGTCCCGCTCGTGGTCGAGTGGGCGCGGGAGGCCGGCCTGCAGGTCAGCCTCGACCTCATCTACGGCACGCCGGGGGAGTCCCTCGCGGACTGGGAGCGGTCGCTCGACTCCGCGCTCGCCAACCGGCCGGACCACCTCTCGGCCTACGCCCTGATCGTGGAGGACGGCACGAAGCTCGCCCGGCAGATCCGCCGCGGCGAGGTCGCGACCCCGGACGACGACCTCACCGCCGACATGTACGAGCTCGCCGACGCGCGCCTGACCGCTGCCGGGTACTCCTGGTACGAGGTCAGCAACTGGGCGCGCGACGACGCCCACCGCTCCCGGCACAACCTCTCGTACTGGCTCGGCCACGACTGGTGGGGCGTCGGTCCCGGCGCGCACAGCCACGTCGGAGGCGTGCGCTGGTGGAACGTGAAGCACCCGGCGGCCTACGCCGACCGGCTGAGCACCGGGGTCTCGCCCGCTGCCGGGCGGGAGACGCTCGACGCGGGGACGCGGCGGGTGGAGGACGTGCTGCTGCGCTCGCGCCTGGCGGACGGGCTGCCCATCGACGCGATCGACGCCGATCGGCGCAGCGAGGTGGCGGGGCTCATCGCCGACGGCCTCGTCGACGGCCGGGCGGCGCTCGGCGGCCGGATCGTGCTGACCCTGCGCGGCCGTCTGCTGGCCGACGCGGTCGTGCGCCGCCTCACCGACGGCTGAGGCCGGATCCCGGGGCGGCCGGCGCACCGCCGCCCCGGTGCCGCGGCTACTTGAAGAACGGGATGCTGAGCGGGTACGTGTAGTACTCGCCCGCGCTGGCGCGCACCGAGGCGATGATCGCGAAGACGATCACCAGGATCGGCACGACCAGGAACACGATGAAGCCGACGAGGACGAAGGACAGGATCGTCCCGGCGACGTAGGCGATCAGCGTCGTCAGGTGGAAGTTGAGGGCCGTCTTGGCGTGCGCCTCGAGGAACGGTCCGCGCCCCTTGAAGACCAGGAAGACGATCAGCGAGGGCAGGAAGCTGAAGAAGATGCCGGTCACGTGCGTGACGATCGCCCAGGTCTTCTCGTCCGCCGGGTTCAGCGGCGGAGCCGGGGTTCCGTAGACGGGGGGCGGGGGAGGGGTGGCCGACATGATGGTCTCCGTTCCGGCGGCGGCGACGGGCGTCCCCCGTGCGCTCGGCGTCCATCGTGGCATGCGGCGACTCCCTCCGCACCGGGCCGCGCGGGACCTCCTCCTCGGGGATGACGGGGCTCCTCCCCGCGGCCCTGCAGGAGTGCACCCCGGCCGATCCCCGCGCAACCCCGCCGGGCGGTCCGCCTCCCGGTTATGATTGGCACTCAGAGTTGCGGAGTGCCAGGCTCCGCGCGGCGTCAGCGCCGCAGACGGTCGTGCCCGCGGGCACTCGGAGTCCGGCGGGAGGTCGGTCGTATGGTCACGGAGCGCGGTCTCCAGGTCCTGCGCGTGATCGTGCAGGACTACGTGGCGAACCGGGAGCCGGTGGGCTCCAAGTCGATCGTCGAGCGCCACGCGTTCGGCGTCTCGGCCGCCACCATCCGCAACGAGATGGCCCAGCTGGAGGAGGAGGAGCTGATCGCGGCTCCGCACACCTCGTCCGGCCGCGTGCCGACCGACAAGGGCTACCGCCTCTTCGTCGACCAGCTCGCCGACCTGCGCCCGCTGACCTCCGCGCAGCGCCAGGCGATCGAGACGTTCCTCGGGCAGAGCCCGGACCTCGACGAGGTGCTGGTCAAGACCGTCCGCCTGCTCTCGCAGCTCACCAACAGCGTCGCGCTCGTGCAGTACCCGTCGTTCGGGGCCGCGCGGCTGCGCCACGTGGAGCTCGTCGCCCTCGCTCCCCGCCGCCTCCTGTCGGTGCTGATCACCGACACCGGCCGGGTCGACCAGCGCGTGCTCGAGACCCCGGAGGACGTGGACGACGCTCTCCTGGGCGAGATCCGCGCGAAGCTCAACACGGCCGTGCTGGGCCTCGGGCTCCAGCAGGCGGCCGAGACGCTCGGCTCCGTCGCGGAGCGCTTCAGCCCCGAGCGGCGCCACGTGCTGACGCCGATCGTGCAGACCCTGCTCGAGCAGGTCGGCGCCAACCGGCAGGACCGCCTGGTCATGGCCGGCGCCGCCAACCTCGTCCGCACCGAGGAGGACTTCTCGGGCAGCATCTACCCCGTGCTCGAGGCGATCGAGGAGCAGGTGGAGCTGCTGCGCCTCTTCGCCGAGATGACCCCGGACCCCCGGGGCATCTCGGTGCGCATCGGCCGCGAGAACGCGCCGTTCGGGCTGCAGGAGACCTCGGTGCTCACGAGCGGGTACAACACCGCGGGCGGCCAGGTCTCGCGCCTGGGCGTGCTCGGCCCGATCCGGATGGACTACTCCGGCAACATCACCGCGGTGCGCGCCGTCGCCCGCTACCTCTCCCGCCTCCTCGGCGAGGAGTAGGCCCGACCTCCCGGCCCCCGCCGGATCCCCCCGGTGCGCCGTGCCCGGCCCACCGACCCACGAACGAAGGACGAAGCCACCTGTGGCCGATCACTACGAAGTGCTGGGCGTCGACCGCGACGCCTCCGCCGACGAGATCAAGAAGGCGTACCGCCGACTCGCCCGCGAGCTGCACCCCGACGTCAACCCGAGCGCGGACGCCTCCGAGCGCTTCAAGCTCGTCACGCACGCCTACGACGTCCTGAGCGACGCCCAGCAGCGGGCGCAGTACGACCGCGGGCCCCAGGAGGGCTTCGGCGGCGGCGGCCAGGGCTTCGGCGGGTTCGGCGACATCTTCGAGACCTTCTTCGGGCAGGGCGCGCAGGGCTCGTCCCGCGGGCCGCGCTCCCGCCGCGAGCGCGGCCAGGACGCCCTGCTGCGCGTGGAGGTCTCGCTCGACGAGGTCATCTTCGGCACCCACCGCGACCTCGAGGTCGACACGGCGGTGCTCTGCGAGACGTGCCAGGGCTCGTGCTGCCAGCCCGGCACCTCGCCGGTGACCTGCGACATCTGCCACGGCTCCGGCCAGATCCAGCGCACGGTCCGCTCGCTCCTGGGCAACGTGATGACGGCGAGCCCCTGCGGCACCTGCCGCGGCTACGGCACCGTCATCGCGACCCCCTGCTCCACCTGCCAGGGCCAGGGACGCGTCCGCGCCCGCCGCACCATCCCCGTCGACGTCCCCGCGGGAGTCGACACGGGCCTGCGCCTGCAGATGCCCGGCAGCGGCGAGGTCGGCCCGGCCGGCGGCCCCAACGGCGACCTGTACCTCGAGATCAAGGTCAAGCACCACGACGTCTTCAGCCGCAACGGCGACGACCTGCTCTGCACCCTCGAGGTGCAGATGACGGACGCGATCCTCGGCTCCACGGCGTCGCTCAAGGCGCTCGACGGCGACATCGAGATCGAGATCAAGCCGGGCACGCAGAGCACCGAGATCGTCACGATCAAGGGACGCGGAGTCACGCGCCTGCGGGGCAGCGGACGCGGCGACCTCCGCATCGGCATCCAGGTCGTCACCCCGACGAAGCTGGGCCACCGCGAGCGGGAGCTGGTCCAGGAGCTCGCGAAGCACTACAAGCCGCAGAAGCCCGCGCTGACCCACTTCCAGCAGGGCCTGTTCTCCAAGCTCCGCGACCGCTTCCTGGGCTGAGCCCGTGGCGCACCACTACATCGACGAGTCGCTGGACTCCGGCGGCTTCGTCGTCGGGGGCCGGCTCGCGCTCACCGGCGCGGAGGCACGGCACGCCGCGACCGTCAGCCGGATCCGCGCGGGCGAGAGCGTCCGGGTCGGTGACGGGCGCGGACTCGTCGCGACCGCGGTCGTCGAGAGCGCGGAGCCGGCGCGAGTGGTGCTCGTCGTGGAGTCGATGCAGGAGTCCCCGGTTCCGTCCCCGCGCCTTGTCCTCGTCCAGGCCCTCGCGAAGGGCGACCGCGACGAGCTCGCCGTGCAGGCGGCGACCGAGCTCGGGGTGGACGAGGTCGTCCCGTGGCAGGCCGCGCGGTCGATCTCGCGGTGGTCGGGCCCGAAGGAGGAGAAGGGGCGCGAGCGCTGGCGGGCCATCGTGCGCGAGGCGAGCAAGCAGTCGCTGCGCCCCCGGGTGCCCGAGGTCGCGCCGCTCGAGCAGGTGCGCGGTCTCGTCGCGCGCGCCGCGACGTCCCGCGTGCTGGTCCTCGAGCCCTCGGCGCAGGCGCGGCTCTCCCAGGTGGTCCCGGACGGACGCGACCTGGTGCTCGTCGTCGGGCCCGAGGGCGGCATCGCTCCGGAGGAGCTGCGGCTGCTCGCGGAGGCGGGCGCCGAGGCCGTCGCGCTCGGCGACTCCGTCCTGCGCACCTCGACCGCAGGTCCCGCTGCCATCGCCGTCCTCTCGGCCCGCCTGGGCCGCTGGTGACGCTCCTCCACAGCCGCCTCGGGGCGCCGGAGCAGGGTGCCGTGGGCGAACGCGGCGCCCGTCGCGCACGGGCCCCGTTTAAGATGAGTGCATGAGCGAACCCACCGTCTTCACGCGCATCGTCCAGGGCGAGATCCCGGCCGATGTGGTGTTCGAGAACGAGCGCATCCTCGCGATCACCGACATCGAGCCGAAGGCGCCCGTCCACCTCCTCGTCTTCCCGAAGACCCAGGAGCACGCCACGGTCGCCGCCCTCGCCGCCGCCGATCCCGCCCTGCTCGCCGAGATGGTGCAGGTCGCCCAGTCGCTCGCCGACGCCCACAGCAACGGTCAGTTCCGCCTCGTCTTCAACTCCGGCGAAGAGGCGGGCCAGACCGTGTTCCACGTGCACGCCCACGTCCTGGGCGGCCACCAGACGGAAGGCTCCCTTGCCACCGGTTGAGAACACGGGCGCGAGCCCCGACGAGCGTCCCGCCCCCGGCGCGGACGCGTCCGAGACGACGCGGCGCGTCGTCGCCGTCGACGGAGTCGCGATGGTGCGCCTCCTCGGACCCCAGGACCGCCTCATCCGAGCGGTCGAAGGACGATTCCCCGATGTCCGGGTGCACGTGCGCGGCAACGAGGTGACGCTCGACGGCGAGCGCGAGCCCGTCGCCGCGGCGACGCGCCTTGTGGAAGAACTGGTGCGCATGACCGCGAGCGGGCACGATCTCGACCCGGAGGGCGTGCGCGAGTCCGCCCGCATCCTGCAGAACGGCGGGCCGGTGAGCCCGGCCGAGGCGTTCGGCCAGGCCATCCTCACGGCACGCGGACGGAGCGTGAGGCCCAAGACGCTCGGGCAGCGCGAGTACGTCGACGCGGTCGATCAGAACACCATCGTCTTCGGCATCGGCCCGGCCGGAACCGGCAAGACCTACCTGGCGATGGCGAAGGCCGTGCAGTCGCTGCAGCGCAAGGAGGTCGAGCGGATCATCCTGACCCGCCCGGCGGTCGAGGCGGGGGAGCGGCTGGGCTACCTGCCCGGCTCGCTCACCGACAAGATCGACCCGTACCTGCGCCCGCTCTACGACGCGCTGAACGAGATGATGGACCCCGAGATCGTCCCGAAGCTGCTCGCGGCCGGCACGATCGAGGTCGCTCCGCTCGCCTACATGCGCGGGCGCACGCTCAACAACTCGTTCGTCGTGCTCGACGAGGCGCAGAACACGACGCCCGAGCAGATGAAGATGTTCCTCACCCGCCTCGGCTTCGGCTCCAAGATGGTCGTCACCGGCGACATCACCCAGGTCGACCTGCCGACCGGCGCGAGCGGACTCCGTCTCGTGACGCGCGTGCTCGACGGCATCGACGACATCCACTTCTCGCGCCTGACCAGCGAGGACGTGGTGCGCCACAGCCTGGTCGGCCGCATCGTGGACGCGTACACCGAGTACGACCAGCAGAAGCAGGCGCAGCACTTCGAGCGCGAGCAGGCCCGGGAGTTCGCGAACCGCGCCGAGCGCCGCGGCCAGGCCGCCCGCCCGCCCGGCGACCGCCAGCCTCCGCGCGGCTGAGCCCGCCCGCCCCTCCCGAACCGAGGCGGGTGAGGAACATCTTCATCTGCTCGGGCGTCGTGTTCTGCGCCTCGTCGAGCACGACGAACGAGTTGTTG
>NZ_PSVA01000040.1:0-16616 GCF_002932155.1 Rathayibacter sp. AY1F9
GTCGCAGTAGCGCTTCGAGCGGTTGCGGGAGAAGTCCACGAGCACCGCCTCGCAGTCCTCCGCCGCGCAGACGCGGATCCGCTCGCGCTCGTCGCCGCGGATCACGTCGACGAACGCCATGGCGGCCTCGACCAGGATGCGAGTGGCGAGCGGGCTCTCGTCGCGCGTCGCGTGGAGGTGCCAGCCGTAGGGTCCGTGCCGGACCAGCTGCGGGAGCGCGCGGCCGGAGTCGAGCATCCCGTTGACGACGGGGACGAGGTCCTCCTCGGCGCGCGTGAGCCAGAGGGTGCGGAGGGAGGAGCGGATCGCCCGCACGGCCTCCAGTTCCTCGGCCGATCCGTCGCGGCTGCCCGTGTAGCGGTTCTGGAGGAGGAAGTCGTCCAGCTGCTCGATCGTCGCCATCTCGTCCTCGCCGGACGGCGACAGCTCGGGGAGCGTGTTGACGAGGGTGGCGGTGGAGGTCAGTGACGCCTCGACGTCATAGGCGAACACCATGTTGACTCCTGACAGTGCGGCTCAGTAGTGTGCGATCAGCTCGCTGTCACGAGTGTAATCCTTTTGACTCCTGAAGGAGCCGGCCATGACCGCCGAGAGCACCGCCGCCGTCACCCTCCCCGCCGCGAGCGCGCCCGCGCCTGCACGGCGCCTCGGCTCGGGCCTCGTCGCGGCGCTGGCCGCGTCGGCGGCGTTCGGTCTGGGCGGGCCGTTCGTGAAGCCGCTCCTCGAGGCGGGCTGGACGCCGGCGTCCGCGGTCCTCTGGCGCGCGGGCGGCGCCGCCCTGATCCTCGCGATCCCGGCGGTCCTGTCCCTCCGCGGCCGTTGGCCCGTGCTCCGCCGCAACCTCGGCACGATCGCCCTCTACGGAGTCTTCGCCGTGATCGCCGCGCAGCTCTGCTTCTACAGCGCGATCGAGCACATGTCGGTCGGCGTCGCCCTGCTGATCGAGTACCTCGCGCCGGTGTTCCTCGTCCTCCTCGCCTGGGCGCGCACCCGCCGGCACCCCGGCCGCTTCACCCTCGCCGGCTCCGCTCTCGCGCTCGGCGGCCTGGTGCTCGTGCTCGACCTGTCCGGCGAGTCGACCCCCGAGCTGGTCGGCATCGCCTGGGCGCTGACCGCCTCGCTCGGCCTGTGCGTCTACTACGTCATCGCCGGCCGAGTGGATCCGGAGCTGCCGCCGATCGCGCTCACGGCGGGGGCGATGACGGTCGGCGCCGCGATCCTGCTGGCACTCGGGGCGCTCGGCGTCACACCGCTGCGCGCGACCTTCGGAGAGGTGGTGTTCGTCGGAGCGGAGGTCAGCTGGCTCCTCCCCGCGGGCGTGATCCTCGGCATGTCGACGGTGCTGGCGTATCTGCTCGGGATCGAGGGCGGACGCCGTCTCGGCACGCGGATCGCCTCCTTCGTCGGCCTGACGGAGGTGCTGTTCTCGATCGCGGCCGCGTGGCTGATCCTCGGCGAGCTGCCCGCGCCGATCCAGTTCGGCGGCGGCGCGCTGATCCTCGCGGGGGTCGTCCTGGTCCGGCTGCAGCGCGAGCCCGGCACCCCCTGATCGCGGGGGTGCCGCATCCGGGGCGCCGGGCACCCCGTACGCTGATCGCACTCATGCGCGAGCCCACCCGATCCCCGCGACGCGTCGCCGCGGTCCTGGCCGCCCTCGCACTCCTCCTCTCGGGCTGCGCGAGCACCACTCCCGTCTCGGAGCCGGTGGCGCAGGCGCTCGGAGCGGCACCTGCACCCGACTGGTCCGGCGTGAGCGTGACGGCCGACGTCGTCTACGACGCGAGCACCGGGCAGAGCGTCGACGTCTGCTCCTCCCCTGCCCCGTCGGCGGAGCCGCGGCCCGCCGTCCTCGTCGTGCACGGCGGCAGCTGGGCCCGTGGAGGCAAGGCCGACGCGAAATGGCGCCCGATCTGCCAGTGGCTCGGATCGGAGGGGTTCGTCGCCGTCTCGGTCGACTACCGCCTCGCGCCCGCCGCCGTGTTCCCCGCGCAGCTCGACGATGTGACGGCCGCCCTCGACTGGCTGCTCGAGCCGGAGCAGACCGCGCGCTTCGGCATCGATCCGGAGCGGGTGGCGGCCTTCGGCGGCTCGGCCGGCGGCAACCTCGCCTCTCTGCTCGGCACGCTGCCGTCGACCTCGTCGCGCCTGGCCGCCGTGGTCGACCTGAGCGGTCCCTCCGATCTCAGCGCCGCCGGCCTCGCCGACGACGACCCGGTTGTCGGAGTCGCGGCCGCCGTGCGCAGCTACCTCGACTGCGCGGACCTCGCCTCCTGCCCCGCTGCGACCGCCGCCTCGCCCCTCGCGCAGGTGGACGGCTCCGAGCCGCCGTTCCTCATCGCGCACGCGGCGCACGAGCGGGTCGCGCTCAGCCAGTCGACCCGCTTCGCGGAGGCGCTGCGCGGAGCGGGCTCGAGCGTCGACCTCCTCGTCCTCCCCGGCTCGCTGCACTCGATCGCGCTCCTCGACGACGCTCTGCGTGCTCGGGTCGTCGAGTTCCTCCGCGCCCACCTGGGCTCGTGAGCGGAGTCGTCGTCCGCCTCGAGGACGCAGCCGGAGCGGAGGGCCTCCTCGCCGCGGTCCCGCCCCCGCACGCCCGCGTCCTGGTCGCCCGGATCGACGGGGCGGCGTCCGGCGTGCTGGTGCTCGCTCCCGGCCCGGACGACTTCGCCGAGGTGCTGGAGCTCGTGGTCGCCTCCGTCCACCGGCGCACGGGAGTCGCCCGACGGCTCGTCGCGGCGGCGGAGTCGTGGGCGCGGGTGCAGCGGATCCGCACGCTGCGCCTGGCCGCCGCTCCGGAGCTCGCCCCAGCGGCCGGGGCGCTCGGCTTCACGGCGATCGACGGCTTCGGAGCCCACGTCGGCGACGACGCGGTGCTCTGCTTCGCGCGTCCGGTCTGAGCAGCGCCCGCTCCGAGGCGTGTGCCGCTCCCGAGAGGCGGCCCCGCCTCGTCCGGCGCGCACCCCCGCCGTCAGTCGATCGAGCAGCCCGGCTCGTCCGACAGTGCCCGCTGGATCCGGGCGCGGTGCTCGTCCGACATCGGCGGCAGCGCGTCGGGCGCGAACCAGCCGACCTCGGTCGACTCGTCGTCCGCGACGTGGGCCTCCCCCGAGATCCAGCGGCAGCGCACCACGTGGTCGAGGTACTGCGAGCGGTCCCCGTTGGGGTACTGCATCGGTGGGAGGGTGTGCACCTGCACGAGGCGCTCGACCTCGATCTCGACGCCCGCCTCCTCCTGCGCCTCGCGGCGGGCGGTGCCGGCGACGGTCTCGCCCGGGTCGATGATCCCGGTGACGGCCGTCCAGGCGCCGGTGTCGGCGCGCCGGACGAGCAGGACCTCGAGCGCCGGCTCCTCGCGGAGGATCACCGCGGTCACGCCGGTGAGCCAGAGCAGCTCGGTCCCGATCCGCTCGCGCAGTCGCAGCACGAAGTCGGGAGTCGCCATCAGTGCTCTTCGGGTCGGAAGTCGAACGCGACGATGCCGGCCGTGTCGACGAACGGCCCGACGAACTCCTTGAACGCGTCGTGCGCCGGATCCCAGTGCGCGGGGTCCTCGACGGCCGGCCGGCCCAGGTAGTAGTGCAGGTCGCCCTCGGAGGAGAAGGTCAGCAGGAACGCGCGGTCGAAGCCCTCGCCCGCGCCCTCGATGCTCAGCTGCGGCCCGGTCTCGATCGACTCGATGTAGGGCCGTCCGTCGCGGACGCACTCGTCGGCCAGGGCGAGGAAGCGGCGGGTGACCTCGTCCGCCTCGGCGACCAGCGCCGTCGGGCGGAAGCGGATCAGGACGAGGTGCCGGAGCGTGCCCGGGCGGAAGTCGCGGGCGACGAAGCGCTCCGGACCGATCTCGTCGAGGACCGCGGTGGCGCGCTCCGGGCCGCTGCGCCAGCGCGAGCCGACCGTCCCGGCCGCATCCCTGATGTCCGTCATGCCGACGCCTTCCCGGCGCGGGCGGCACGCCGCCGCTCACGATACCCCTCGACAAGGTTGTAGACGACGGGCAGGACCACGAGGGTCAGCACCGTCGAGGACACCAGGCCGCCGATCACGACGATCGCCAGCGGCTGCGAGATGAAGCCGCCGTGGCCCGTGATCCCCAGCGCCATCGGCAGGAGGGCGAAGATCGTCGCGAGGGCGGTCATCAGGATGGGCCGGAGCCGCCGCTCGGTGCCGTGCAGCAGCGCCTCCCGCACCGGCATCCCGCGATCGCGGTACTGGTTCACCAGGTCCACGAGCACGATCGCGTTGGTGACGACGATGCCGATCAGCATCAGCACGCCGATCAGGGACGGCACGCCCAGCGGCACGCCGGTGATCACCTGCAGGAGGATCGCGCCGGTCGCCGCGAACGGCACGGACACGAGCAGGAGCAGCGGCTGCAGGAGCGAGCGGAACGTCGCCACCATCACGACGTAGACGATCAGGATCGCGACCAGCAGCGCGATGCCCAGCTGCGAGAACGCGTCGGCCTGGTCGGCGGTCACTCCGCCGAGGGAGGCGTCGACACCGGCCGGAAGCGCCGTCGCGTCGATCGCGTTCTGCACGGCGACGTTGGCCGAGGCGAGGTCGTCGCCCTCCGGGGTGACGGTGATGGTCGCGGTGCGCTGCCCGCGCTCGGTGGTGATGCTCGCCGGACCGTCCGTCTGCTCGACCGCCGCGAGGGTGGAGAGCGCGACGGTGCCGGTGAGGGTCGGCACCTCGAGGTTCCGCAGCTCGTCCACGGTGGCCGGCGGCTGCCCGTCGGCCAGGTAGATCGAGAGGGTGCGGTCGTCGATCACGACGCTGCCGACCTGGCTGGGCTGGAGCGCCTGGCTGACGATCGTGCCCACGGCGACCTCGCTGAGACCCGCCCGGGCCGCGGCGTCGCGGTCGACCCGCACCGCGATGTAGGGCAGCGAGGAGGAGAGGTTGCTCTCGGCCTGGCTGATCCCGTCGGTCCCGCGCAGGGCCTCGAGGAGCTGGTCGCTCGCGCTCTGGAGGTCGCTCTGCGAGGCGGTCGAGAGGTCGACCTCGATGTCCGAGGAGGCGCCGAAGCCGGAGGAGGCGGCGACGCTGATGTCCTCGGCCGAGGCGACGCCCGACAGCGCGTCGCGGACGTCCGCCTGCACGGCCTCCTGGTCGGCCGACTCATCGGTGGTGACGGAGTAGCGGATCGAGGTGCCGCCGCCGCCTCCCCCGCCGAACGCGCTCTGCAGGCCGCCGGAGGAGCCGACGGTGAGCTGGACGGTCTCGACTCCGTCGACGCCGAGGATCGCCGTGCTCGCCTGCTGCGCCGTCGCGTCCTGCGCGTCGAGGCTCTGGCCGACGGGGACCGTCTGGGTGACGGTGAAGGTGTCCTGCCCGCTGGAGCCGAGGAAGTTCGTCTTCATCAGCGGGTACAGCGCACCGGTCCCGACGAGCACGAGCAGCGCGAGGAGGACGGTGACGACCGAGTGCTTCAGCGTCCAGTGGATGATCGGGCCGTACACCGACTGCAGCCCGCGCGCCCGCCGGGGAGCGGCGTGGGCGCCGTGGTGCGGGGCCTCCTCGACCGGCGCGGCGGTGTCGGCCGGGACCCCCGAGGCGGGTGCCCCTCCGGCCGCCGCGCGCTCCTCCGCGAGCGCCGCCTGCGCGGCCTGGCGCACCGCCGGTCGCTTCGAGGGGCGGAGGAACCAGTAGGCGAGCACCGGCACGATCGTCAGCGCCACCACGAGTGAGGCGAGCAGGGCGATCGACACGGTCAGCGCGAAGGGCCGGAACAGCTCGCCCGTGGTGCCGCCGACGAACGAGATCGGCAGGAACACCGCGACCGTGGTGATCGTGGAGGCGGTGATCGCGCCGGCGACCTCGCGGACGGCGACCGCGATGGTCCGGGCCCGGTCCTCACCCGCGTCGAGGTGCCGCTTGATGTTCTCGATCACGACGATGGAGTCGTCGACCACACGGCCGATCGCGATGGTGAGCGCGCCGAGGGTCAGGATGTTGAGGGTGTAGCCGGCCGTCTGCAGGCCGATGAACGTGATCAGCACCGAGGTCGGGATCGAGATGGCCGTGACCAGGGTCGAGCGCACCGAGAGCAGGAACAGCAGGATCACCAGCACGGCGAAGACGAGGCCGAGCGCCCCCTCCTGCGCGAGCGACGCGATCGACTCCTGGATGTAGGGCGCCTGGTCGAAGACCGGGGTGAAGGCGGCGTTGTCGCCGATCGACTCCTCGAGGTCCGGGAGCAGCGCGGCCACGCCGGTCGACACGTCGACGGTGTTCGCGGCCGAGAGCTTGGTGATCGAGAGGGTCAGGGCGGGCTGGCCGTTGACGCGCGAGATCGAGGTGACGGGGGCGTCGGTGACGGCGACGGTCGCGACGGAGCCGAGGGTGGTGACGGTCGGCTCTGCGGTCACGGCCGCGACTCCCGCCGCCGCTCCGGCCTCGGAGCCGCCGGCGGAAGCCCCGGCACCCGCGGAGGCACCCGCGCCCGCTGACGCACCGGCGCCGCCCGCACCCGCGGAGGCACCTGCGGACGGCAGCAGCGGCAGCGCCGCGATCGCGTCGGTCGAGTCGAGCTTGACGCCCGACTGCACCGAGAAGGTCGACCCGTCCTGGGTGATCTGTCCGCCCGCGACGAGCACGCCGTTCTGCTGCAGGGCCGAGCGGATGTCGCCGGTCGAGAGGCCGGCCGCGGCGAGCGCCGCGTCGTCCGGGGTGATCGTGACGCGCTGGGCGGTCTCGCCGACGAGCGCCGCCTCGCGCACGCCCTCGACCTTCTCCAGGTCCGGGATGACCGTGGTGCGCAGGCGCTCGGCCAGCGCGTCCGCGTCGCCGTCGCTCGACACGGCGAGCTGCAGCACCGGCAGGTCGTCGAGGGAGCCGGTGACCACCTGCGGGTCGACGCCGTCCGGGAGCGTGCTCTTGATCCGGTTGATCGCCTGCAGGATCTTCTGCTCGGCGGTGGCGAGGTCGGTGCCGTAGGTGAAGGACGCCGAGATGAGGGAGGAGTCCGTGGAGGACGTCGCGCTGGTCGTCTCGAGCCCCGGCACCCCCTGGATGGCGGTCTCGATCGGCGTCGAGACGTCGTCGTTGACCACCTCCGGAGCGGCGCCCGGATAGGACGTGACGACGGCGAGCTGCGGGAAGGAGATCGACGGCGCGAGCTCCTGCTTGAGCCCGGTCAGGGCGACTCCGCCGAAGACGGCGATGACGACGGTGACGAGCGCGATGAGCGCCCGGTTTTTCATGCTGAGGACCGCGAGGAGATGCACCCTCCGAGTCTTCCATCAGCCGACTGAGTGTTGGGAGGGACGCGGCGTTCCGGGGCGCGCGACGGGGCGACCGGCGCCACCGGCCGGCCCCGGACGCCCTCAGCCCAGGCGGACCTCAGCCGTCGACGACCCGACAGGGAGGCTCACTGCAGCGCCCGCCCCGGCGCTCGAGAGCGCGAAGTCCCCGGCGAAGGCCCGGACGCCGACGCGCCCCTCGGCGTCCGTCCGGAGCACCGTCGACTCGAGCCACCAGTCCCCGCGGATCCGCGAGCGCAGCGCCTCGTAGGCCGGCTTCGGGCTCCCGTCGCGGCGGAGGAACCCGCCCGGCGCTCCGAGCCAGGCGCCGGCGTCGTCGAAGCCCCAGTAGGTGATCGCCTCGACCGCCGGATGCGCGACCAGCGTCTCGTAGTGCCGCACCATCTCGTCCGCCTGCCGCGCCTCCCCCTCCGGGGTGGTCGGCCAGTCCTCGACCACGTGGTCGTTGAGGTCCTCGATCTCGGCGGGCATCAGCTCGCCCGAGACGAGGGTGGTCTCGGTCCAGTGCAGCGGCAGGCCGAAGCGCGCGAACCTGTCGCAGATCGCCGTGATCTGCTCCTCCCCGCGGAACCGCTGGTGCATGTGCGACTGCAGGCCGATCGCGTCGGGCCGGATCCCGGCCTCGAGCACGTCCTCGATCAGCCGCTCGTACTCGGGCCCGAGGTCGAAGTCGTTCAGCACGAGCACCGGTCCGGTGCCGAGGCTGCGCGCCTCCGAGAAGGCCAGCTCGACCATGCCGACGCGTCCCTTCTCGCGGGCGAGGCGGGTGACGGCGTTCGTCACGCCGTCCGGCTCGTTCGCGAAGCGCGGCATGATGACGACCTCGTTGATCGCGTCCCAGGTGTCGATCAGCCCGGCGAAGGCGCCCACCTCCCGGCGGATGCGCGCGCGGAGGAGCTGCTCGGCCTCGTCCAGCGGCAGCGCGTCGAGCCACTCCGGCTTCACGTAGTGCCAGACCAGCGGGTGCCCCTTCAGCCGGACGCCGTCCGCGGCGAGCGCGCGCGCCTCGGTGAGCACCTCCTCCGTCGCGGTGCGGCCGCGCTCCTGCTCGAAGCGGCCCCAGTAGACGGGGAGCGTCGCCGTGTCGAACAGGTCGAGCCAGAGCCGGCGCTCCTCGGCGCGCGCGGGGTCGGTGCTCGGCGGAGTGCAGCCGAAGGCGAAGGCGTGGCGGCGCTGCTCGACCGTCACGTCGGCGTGGGCGAGCGGAGCGCCGTCGGCACCGAGGACGGTGACGAGGGCGTCGGCGAGACGGGGGCTGAAGTCGGTCATGCGGGGCCTCTCAGGCGGGGTGGCGCTCGTCGAGCGCCGTGTACTCGGATCGGGTGAGCGGGAGGACCGCTCCGTGCTTGGTGTCCTCGGGCAGGTCGAACTCCTCCGCGAGCTCCCAGCGGCCCGAGGCCGGGTCGGTGCTCGTGTAGGCGCGGTAGCCGTAGGGGCGGAGGGCGTACTGGTCGACCCAGAGCGACCAGCGCTCCTCGCGGTGGTGCCGGAAGACCAGCGGCCCCTCGATGCTCGGGCCGAGCTCCTGCCCGATCCCCCGGGCGACGGTGGTGAAGTCGTCCGCGAGGAGGGAGGAGCCGACCTGCTGGAACACCTGCATCGTGTCGGGGGCCTCGTCGTGCTGCTTGGCGAAACGGTGGACGGCCGTGCGCTCGATCAGGAGCGTCATGTCGATCACTCCGCCGGGCAGCCGCAGGTAGGTCTCGGGCTCGGTGAACGTGCGGAAGTCGCGCGTGCGGGAGAGCAGGATGCGGCTGTCGCCCGTCTCGCCGGTGGCGGGGTCGCCGTCCTCGGCCAGCCCGGAGGACCAGTGCACGAGGAAGTCGCCCGAGACCGGGTCGTAGACCGACTCCGGCGCCCAGGCCATGCCCGCGCCCTCGGGAGCGACGGCGACCGCTCGCGGCTCGGACCACTCGAGGAGGTCAGGGGAGTCCCAGACCACGAGGTCGCGGCTCCCCCGGTGCCGGTAGAGGTCCCAGTCCGGGCTCTCGGGCCGCCAGACGCGGAGATCGGTGGCGACGAGGTGGAAGCCCCGCGGCCCGCGGACGATGTGGGGGTCGCGGACGCCGCCCGTGCCGCCGGTCCACTCCAGCACCGGCCCGAGCGCCCGCCAGCGCAGCGGATCGTCGCCCCGGCTGAGCGAGAGGAAGATCTTCTCGCTGTGGCCGGTCCGGTCCTCCACGAAGTGGACCAGCAGGTAGCCGTACCCGTCGCTCATGAGAGAACGATCTCACACGCCCGGCGGGCACTCCACCTCAGACCACGTCGGCGAGGTACCCCGGGTCGGCCGCCGGGTGCCGGGCGACCTGCTCCCACGCCGTCGCGAGCGCCTCCACGGCCCGGTCGGTCGCCTCGGGCGAGTAGCCGATCGGGATGCGGAGGAAGCGCTCGAAGGCGCCGTCGATCCCGAAGCGCGGGCCCGCGGTGATCAGCAGGCCCGCCGTCCGGGCGGCGAGCGCGAGCTGCGAGCTCGCCGGCCGGCCCAGGCCCACCCAGGTGGAGAGGCCGCCCGAGACCCGCGGCACGCTCCACTCCGGGATCGCGCGCGCCAGGGCCGCTTCGAGGTGGTCGCGGCCCGCGCGCAGCTGCGAGCGCCGCAGCTCCAGCACGCCGTCCATCCGGCCGAGCATGTCCGCGACCAGGAGCTGCTCCAGGATCGGCGTGCCGAGGTCGCTCGCCGAGCGCGCCAGCGCCAGCTTGCGGATCACCGCCCGCTCGGCGCGGATCCAGCCGATCCGGATGCCGCCCCACAGCGTCTTGCCGACGGAGCCGATCGAGAGCACCGTCCCCTCGGGCCCGTAGGCGGCGAACGGCAGCGGCGTCATCCGCCGGTCGATGTCGAGCTCGGCCGTCGTCTCGTCGGCGATGATCAGGGTCCCCTGCCGGGCCGCGGCGGCGATCGCCCGCTCCCGCAGCTCGGGGGCTATGGAGCGGCCGGTCGGGTTGTGGAAGTCGGGCATCAGGTAGGCCAGGCTCGGGCTCGTGCCGCGCAGCGCGGCGATCAGGCCCTCTCCGTCCCAGCCGTCCGCCCCGTCGACGTTCACCGGCACGAGCCGCGCGCCGGCCAGCCGGAGGGCCTCGTAGGCGTGCGGGTAGGTCGGTGCCTCGATCAGCGCCCGGTCGCCCCGCGCGAGCAGGGTGCGGGCGACGAGCGCGATCGCGTGCTGCGCGCCGATGGTCACCATGATCTGGCCGGGCTCGGTGCGCAGACCCCGCGCGGTGTAGCGCTCGGCGATCGCGCGGCGCAGCACCGGCAGGCCGACGGTGTCGTAGGAGCCGGAGTCGAAGTGCTCGGGGGCCGCCTGCGCCGCGCGGGTGTACGCCTCGGCCAGCTCGGGGACGGCGGGCAGGGCCGCCTTGGTGAAGTCGAGGAAGTGCGGCGCGAGCGAGGGCACCGCGTGCACGGCCGCTCCCGGCAGGCGGGTGACGCTGCCGGAGCCGCGCACGCTGACGAGGTAGCCGCTGTCGCGCAGCTCGCGGTACGCGGCGGCCACGGTCGTGCGGCTGACGCCGAGGCGGGCCGAGAGCTCGCGCTCGGCGGGCAGGCGGCTGCCCGCGGGGATGCGGCCGTCGATCCCGAGGAGGCGGATCCGGTCGGCCAGCGCGAGGTAGGCGGGCCGGGTGCCGCGCTGCTCGCGCCAGTCGCCGAGGAGGGTCTGCAGGGCGCGCGCGCCGAAGTGGACATCAGCCATGCGTCCAAGGTAGCCGGATTGGACCGCGCGAAGAAGGCCAATGTCGCGCTGTGATGAGTCCATGACGCTCACCGCTCCCGTTGCCGCCGCCGCTCCCCCAGCGGGCCAGTGGCGCCTCCGACCCGTGCCGCGCCTGCTGGTGGGACTGATCCTCTACGGATTCGCCGACGCGATGATGATCCGCGCGGCGATCGGCGTGGACCCGTGGACCGTCTTCGCCCAGGGGGTCGCGCACCAGACCGGGCTCGGGATCGGACTGCTCACGAACGTGATCGGCCTGCTCGTCCTGCTGCTGTGGATCCCCCTCCGACAGCGGCCCGGTCTCGGCACCGTGCTGAACGTGCTCGTGGTCGGCACGATGATCGACGTCGGACTGCGTGTGCTGGCGACGCCGGAGGAGTGGTGGGCCCGCGGCCTGCTCTTCGCCGGCGGTCTCGTGCTGCTGGCGGTCGCGAGCGGGATCTACATCGGCGCCCACCTCGGTCCGGGCCCTCGCGACGGACTGATGCTGGGCCTGCACACCCGCACGGGCCTGCCGATCTGGGTGGCGCGCTCGGGCGTCGAGCTCACGGTGCTGCTCATCGGCTGGGCCCTCGGCGGCGACGCCGGCCTCGGCACCCTCCTCTTCGCGGTGCTGATCGGGCCGCTCTGCTCGGTGACCCTGCCTCTGCTCGGGGTGCGGAGGCACTGACCCGCGTACGACGGAGGCCCCTCCTCCCGGACCGGTTCCGGGAGGAGGGGCCTTCGCGATCGGATCGGCTAGCGCTTGGCCGCGATCTCCGCGCGCATCCGCGACGCCTCGTCGGAGTCCTGGATCGAGGCGATCCCCTCGGTGATCGAGGTGCCCGACGCGGGGGCCTCGTGCTCGTCCGCTCCGAGCGTGGTCTCGTCGAAGGGCGAGCGCCCGCCGAGGACCTCGCGGACCTGCACCATGTCGATCTGCTTGGTCCAGGTGCCCACGAGAAGGGTGGCGACCGCGTTGCCGGTGAAGTTGGTGACCGCGCGGGCCTCGGACATGAAGCGGTCGATGCCGACGATCACGCCGACGCCGTTGACCAGGTCGGGACGGAAGGACTGGAGGCCGCCGGCCAGCGTGGCCAGGCCCGCTCCGGTGACGCCCGCGGCGCCCTTCGAGGCGATCATCATGAAGAGGAGGAGGCCGATCTGCTCCGGGATCGACATCGGCGCTCCGGTGGCCGAGGCGATGAACAGCGACGCCATCGTGAGGTAGATCGCCGTGCCGTCGAGGTTGAAGGAGTAGCCGGTGGGCACGGTGATGCCGACGACGGGCTTGGAGACGCCGAGGTGCTCCATCTTCGCGATCAGGCGGGGCAGCGCCGCCTCCGAGGAGGAGGTGCCGACGATGAGCAGGTACTCGCGGGCCAGGTACTTCATCAGCGAGAAGATGCTCACGCCGGTCACCAGGCGCAGCAGCAGGCCGAGGACGACGACCACGAAGATCGCGCAGGTGATGTAGAAGCCGATCATCAGGGTGGCGAGAGCGACGACCGCTCCCCAGCCGGTCTTGCCGACGACCGCGGCGATGGCGCCGAACGCGCCGATCGGGGCGACCCAGAGCACCATCGAGAGGATGCGGAAGACCAGGACCTGGAGCTGCTTGATCGCTCCGAGGATCGGCTGGCCCTTGGCGCCCATCTTCTGCAGTGCGAAGCCGACGAGCAGCGCGACGAAGAGGGTCTGCAGGATGCTGCCGTCCACGAGCGAGGAGAACAGCGAGACGGGGATGATCCCGAGGACGAAGTCGCTGGTGCTCTCGGCCTTGAGGTCGCTGGTGTCGTAGGTGGCGCTCGAGATGTCGAGGCCCTCGCCCGGGTGCAGGATGTTGCCGACGACGAGGCCGATCGCCAGGGCGAAGGTCGACATCACGATGAAGTAGCCCAGCGCGAGTCCGCCGACCTTGCCGACCGTGGCGGCCTTCGCGATGGAGCCGATGCCGATGACGATGGTGCAGAAGATGATCGGCGCGATCATCATCTTGATCAGTCCGACGAAGGCCTTGCCGACGGGCTCGAGCGTCGCCGCGAAGGCGGGAGCGACGAGTCCGACCACGACGCCGGCGACCACGGCGATGATGACGGCGATGTAGAGCCAGTGGTTCCGGTCGATGCGCCGCCGGGTCTTCGGAGGGGTGACCGCGGGGATCAGCCGGTCGGACGGCGTCTGAGGCGTCTTCGCCATGGGGGTGTCCTTCTCTTCGTCGAGGTGAGGGGGTAGGACGATGGTGGCCCCGCCTCCGGAGCCCGGCACGGTTGCGTTCATACTGTTCACGGCGGGGCGCCCCGAGCGCTCGCTCACGAGGGAGTGGCATGGTCAGGACGCCGAGCGCACGCGGACCGCGCGGCAGCATCGCCGCGCGCCTGTTCGCCGTGCAGCTGCTGAGCATCCTGCTGATAGCCGCGGCGGCCGTCGCGGTGCTGGCCCTCGACGCGCGGAGCCGGGCGGGCGACGAGGCCGCCCAGCGGAGCCTCGTGGTGGCGCGGACGGTGGCCGACAATCCGTTCGTCCTCGAGTCGACGGCCGGTGCGGATCCCTCCGCGAGCCTGCAGCCGTACGCCGAGGAGGTCATGCGGGACACCGGCGTCGACTTCCTCACGATCATGGCCCCCGACCGCACCCGGTACACCCACCGCGACCGCGACCGGATCGGCCTGCCGTTCCAGGGCACGATCGAGCCCGCGCTGGAGGGGCGGACCTTCACCGAGACGTACACCGGCACGCTCGGACCCTCCGTCCGCGCCGTCGCACCGATCGAGGACGCCGACGGCGCGGTCGTCGCGCTCGTGTCGGCGGGCGTCACGCTCTCGGCCGTGGACGCCTCCTTCGCCGCCCGCGTGCAGGTCGTCGCGTGGGGCGCGCTCGGTGCGGTCGCGCTCGGCGCGCTCGGCTCCTGGCTCCTCGCCCGCTACCTGCGGCGGGTGACGGGCGGGCGGGGCCCGGAGCAGATGAGCCAGGTCTTCGCCTACTACGAGTCCGTCCTGCACTCGGTGCGGGAGGGGCTGCTGCTGGTCGACGACCGCGGCCGGCTGGTGCTCGCCAACGACCACGCGCTGGAGCTGCTCGGGCTCGAGGGCGTGCGGACGCCGGTACCGGTCGCCGAGCTCGACCTCCCCGGCGCCCTGCGCGAGCTGCTGCAGGACGACGAGCCCGTCTCGGACCGCCTGGTCGTGGCCCGCGAGCGGATCCTCGTGGTGAACGAGCGGCCCGCCGCCTCCCCCGGAGCCCGCCCCCTCGGCACGGTCGTCACGCTCCGGGACCGCACCGAGCTGCAGCGGGTGAGCGGCGAGCTGGAGTCGCTGCGCACCCTCTCGGACGCGCTGCGCTCGCAGACCCACGAGTTCTCGAACCGCCTGCACACCATCGCGTCGCTGATCGAGCTCGGCCGCCCCGACGAGGCGCTCGCGTTCGCCGCCGGCGAGCTGAACCTCAGCCAGCGCCTGGCCGACCGGGTCCTCGGCTCCGTGCAGGAGCCGGTGATCGCCGCCCTGCTGCTGGGCAAGGCCGCGCAGGCCCGCGAGCGCGGCGTCGAGCTGCACTTCGAGACGCACCTCGAGCCCGGCACGCAGGGGCTGGAGCCCGGGGACCTCGTGACGGTGCTCGGCAATCTGATCGACAACGCCCTCGACGCGGCCGCCTCCTCCGCTCCGGACCGCGAGCCGTGGGTGGAGGTCTACCTCGGCCTCGCGGAGGGCGAGCTGGTGGTGCAGGTGTCGGACAGCGGCCCCGGAGTCGCGAGCGCCGCCGACGTCTTCGCGCGCGGCTACTCGACGAAGGAGTCGGACGGCTTCGGCCGCGGCATCGGCCTGGCGCTGGTGCAGCAGGTGGTGGAGCGCCTCGGCGGCTCGATCGAGGTCTCGCGCCACGTCGGCGCGGTGTTCACGGTGCAGCTGCCGCTGCCCGCGCGGGTGGCGTCGTGATCCGGGTGCTCGTCGTCGAGGACGAGCCGCTGACCGCGAGCGCCCACGCCGACTACGTCCGGCGGGTCGACGGCTTCGAGGTGGCCGCGGTCGCCGGCAGCGGGGCGGAGGCGATCCGGGCCCTGCGCGCGGACCCGGGCATCGCGCTGATCCTGCTCGACATGAACCTGCCGGACATGGGCGGCCTCGACCTCTGCCGGGCCGTCCGGGCGGCGGGCCTGGACGTCGACGTCATCGCGATCACCGCCGTCCGCGACGCCGCGAACGTGCGCGCCTCCGTCGCCGCCGGCATCGTGCAGTACCTGATCAAGCCGTTCGTCTTCAGCGCGTTCGCCGCCAAGCTCGCCAGCTACCGGTCGTACCGCGAGCGGATGCACGGCGCCGACGTCGCCAGCCAGCACGAGGTGGACGGGGCCTTCGCGGCGCTCCGCACCTCCAACGCCCCGGGTCTGGCCAAGGGGCTCTCGGCGCAGACCCTCGAGGCCGTCACCGCGCTGCTGGGCCCCGTCGGCCTCTCGGCGGCCGAGCTCGCCACCCGCCTCGACATCTCGCGGGTGACGGCCCGCCGCTACCTCGAGCACCTCGCCGACTCCGGAGTCGCGGACCGCGCGCCCCGCTACGGCTCCCCCGGCCGCCCGGAGCTGGAGTACCGCCGCCGCTGAGCGCACGTCAGGCGGCCCGCAGCGCTGCGGCGATCTCCTCCTCGATCAGGTCGTGGTTGATCGCCGCACCCACGCGCAGCCCGTCGGCGGACGAGGCGACGACCTGCGCCATCGGCTCGACCAGCGAGCCCGCGGCGAAGACCCCGGCGACGCCGGTCCGGCCCATCGGATCGACGGCGAGGTGCCGCGCGACTCCCGACGGGTGGTCGGCGAGCTCGAGGCCGAGCCCCTCGGGGAGCCGCCCCTCGACCCGCGGGCCGACGACGAGCGCGTCGAGCTCGTGCCGCCGACCGTCGATCACCACGCCGACCAGGCGGTCGTCCTCGACGAGGACCTTCTCGACGCGACCCGGCACGAGAGCGATCCCGCGGGCGGCCAGCGCCGCCGCCTCGTCGCCGGCGGGCGCGGGTGCGCCGTGGAGCAGGATCGACGTCCGGTCGCTGAGCTGACGGAACATCTGCGCCTGGTGCCCGGCGAACGAGCTGCCGAACACGCCGATCCGCCGGCCGCGTACCTCGAAGCCGTGGCAGTAGGGGCAGTGCAGGACGTCCCGTCCCCAGCGGGCGCCGAGCCCGGGGATCTCCGGCAGCAGGTCGCGGACGCCGGTCGCGAGCAGGAGGCGGCGCGCGCGGAGGACCGTGCCGTCGGCGAGGGTCGCGGTCACGCCCTCGGCACCCGCGGAGGCGCGGACCGCCTCGCCCTCGACCACCCGGGCTCCGTAGCCCTCGGCCTCGGCGCGCGCCAGGCGCACCAGCTCCGTGGGCGGGACGCCGTCGCGGGTCAGCACGTTGTGGGCACCGGGCGAGGGTGCGTTGCGCGGAGGTCCGCCGTCGACGACGAGGACGTCGCGGAGACTGCGGCCGAGGGCGGTGGCGGCGGCGAGGCCTGCGAAGGAGGCGCCGAGGATCAGGACGTCGGCGGGGGCAGGGACGGACGGGCCGGTGGGGGCGTCGGTGGAGGTCATGGGTCGATGCTCCGCCGCCCCGGGGCGGGCCGCGAGGATCCGTGCCGTTCCGGCATGCGGCGCGACCGCCCGTGCCAGGATGGCGTCGTGCCCGAGAC
>NZ_PSVA01000041.1:0-16044 GCF_002932155.1 Rathayibacter sp. AY1F9
GGCAGCGCCCCCGCCGCCACCGCCGCCCCCGCCCTCGACGCCGCCGCGATCATGGCCCGCTGCGACGAGCTCGCCGCGGTCTCCTCCAGCCGCGACGGCATCGAGCGGGTCTACCTCTCGCCCGAGCACGCCCGGGTGAACGCGATGGCCGCGCGTTGGATGACCGAGGCGGGCATGCGCACCTGGCAGGACGCGGCCGGCAACCAGTGCGGCCGCTACGAGGGCGCGACTCCGGGACTCCCGGCGCTCCTGCTCGGCTCGCACCTCGACACGGTGCCCGACGCGGGCCGCTACGACGGGATCCTCGGCGTGATGCTCGCGATCGCCGTGGTGTCGCGCCTGCAGGGGGCGGGCCGGCGCCTGCCGTTCGCCGTCGAGGTCGTCGCGTTCGGCGACGAGGAGGGCACCCGCTTCGGCACAGCGCTCCTCGGCTCCCGCGCCCTCGCCGGCACCTGGGACGAGCACTGGTGGGAGCTCGAGGACGCCGACGGGACGACGCTCGTCGAGGCGTTCCACGAGTTCGGGCTGGACCCCTCGCGCATCCGCACCGCCGCGCGCGACGCGCAGGACGTTCTCGCCTACCTCGAGGCGCACATCGAGCAGGGCCCCTACCTGGAGGAGGCGGACCGCGCCCTCGCCGTGGTCTCCTCGATAGCGGGCGCCCGCCGCTTCGCACTCACCCTCACCGGCAAGGCCGGGCACGCGGGCGGAGTTCCGCTCGACCGCCGCCGCGACGCGCTCACCGGGGCGGCCGAGGCCGTGCTCGCGGTGGAGCGCATCGCGCGGGAGCAGGGCGTGATCGCCACGGTCGGCCGGCTCGAGACCTTCCCGGGCGCGGTCAACGTCATCCCCGGCCGGGTCGAGTTCAGCCTCGACCTCCGCGCCGAGACCGACGCCCAGCGCGACACGGCGTGGGACGCCATCGAGCACGCGATGTCGGAGTCGGCGTCGCGCCGCCGTCTCGCGCTGACGGTGGAGGAGACCCATTCGGCCCCCGCGGTCGTCGCCTCCTCTCGGCTGCAGGACGTCGTGCGCGCGGGCATCCGCGCGACCGGGGACGCGGAGCCGATGGTGCTGTTCTCCAAGGCCGGCCACGACGCGATGGCGGTCGCCGACCTCGCCGAGTACGCGATGCTCTTCCTCCGCTGCGAGGGCGGCGTCAGCCACCACCCGGACGAGAACGTGACCGAGGCCGACGTCGCGACCGCGCTCGACGCGTTCGAGGCGGCCGTGCTGGCGCTCGCCGACGAGACGCCGACCGCGTGACCCCCGCCCCGGCCCCCTCGACGAGCATCGGCCACCGCATCGATGCCGGCTACGCCGCGCTGTCGCGGCAGGAGCAGCGGGCGGCCGACTTCATCCTCGACCACCTCGGCGACCTGGCCGTCTACACGGCGACCGAGCTCGCCCAGCACAGCGGAGTGTCCAAGGCCACGGTCTCGCGGCTGTTCCGCCGCCTGGGGTTCTCGAACTCGCAGGAGGTGCGCGAGCACGCCCGGGCACTGCGGTCCTCCGGTGTGCCGGTCGGTCCCGCGCAGGGGCAGGGGGATCCGCTCGCCGCGCACCTCGAGAGCGAGCGGGCGAACCTGGCCCGGCTGGCCGCCGCGTTCGGCGACGGGCGGCTGGAGGAGGCGGTGCGGCTGATCGCGGGAGCACGCGAGGTCGTCGTGATCGGACTGCGCAACAGCTACCCGGTGGCGCTGCACCTGCGCCAGCAGCTCGCGCAGGCGCGCGGACGCGTCCGGATCGCCCCGCAGCCCGGCCAGTCGCTCGGTGAGGAGCTCGAGGGGCTCGGAGCCGAGGACGTCGTGGCGCTGGTCGGCTTCCGCCGCCGCCCCGCCTCCTTCGCCGCCCTGATCGGGACGCTCGCCGCGCGCGAGGTGCCCGTGGTGCTCCTCGCGGATCCGCCCGCCCGGCGCTACGCGGAGCACGCGGCGGTCTGGCTGGAGTGCCCGGTCGACAGCGGCACGGCGCTGGACAGCTACGCGGCGGCGATGAGCGCGGTCGCGCTCGTGGCGTCCGGAGTGCTCGGCGCGTCCCCGAGGGAGTCGCGCGAGCGGATCGCCGGGATCAGCACGGCCTACGCGGAGCTCGCCGAGCTGGAGGACCGGCCGTGAGCGAGGCGGCGGAGCTGATCCGTGCGCACGCCAAGGACCCCGTCGGGCAGGCCGACCCGACTCCGTCCCTCGGCCGTGCCGAGCTGATCACCCCCACCTGCGGCGACCGGATCGAGCTGCGCGTCGACGGCGGCGTCGAGCAGGTGCGCCTCGCCTGGAGCGGGCGGGGGTGCGAGGTCTCACGGGGATCCGCGTCGCTGCTCGTGGACGGTCTCGACGGGCTGCCGGCGCCGGCGGTACGGGAGCGGATCGACGCGTTCCTCGCGGCGATGGCGCACCGGGAGGGTGCTCTCGCCGGCGAGGAGCAGGCGCTGCTCGCGGTGGCGGGCAATCCCGTCCGCTCCGTCTGCGCGACCCTGGCCTGGCGGGCGCTGGCCGCCGCCCTCGACGACGCGGGCCTGGCGTGAACCGCTCAGTCCGGCCCGTCGCGGTCGGCTCCCGACCACAGATCGCCGCACTCCACCCCCCGCGCGCCCCTCGCGCGGAGCAGGTCGCGCGCGCCGGAGTCGCCGTGCACGCCCTCGAGGAGCTCCGGCCAGTGGTCCCGTCCCAGCAGCACCGGATGACCGGGCCGACCGCGGAAGACCGCGCGGGCGAGCACGTCCGGCGCGACCGGCGCCTCCGCGAGCAGCCGGGCCCCCACGCTCGGCGGCTCCTCGGGCAGGTCGACCAGGGCGACCAGCGCGGCGACGCCCTCGGCCGCGGCGAGACCCGCGCGGAGCGACGCCGAGAGGCCGGTCTCCCACTCCGCCGCGACGACCACGTCCGCGGACGGCGGCACCAGGAGGCGCGCCCGTCCGGCCTCCGCGCCCAGGACCACGAGCACCCGCTCGCAGCCCACCGCGCGGAGCCTCTCGACGGCTCGCTCCACCCAGGGAACTCCCGCCGCGTCGCACCGCAGCGCCTTCGGGCCGCCCGCCCGGCGCCCCGCACCCGCCGCGAGCACCAGCCCGACGAGGTCCCGACTCCCGACCAGATCCATCCGACCATCGTGCCGCAGGCCGAGCCCCTGCTCCGCCGGACGAAGGAGACCGCATGACCGACACCCGATCCGAGACCGCCCGCGACGTGCTGCTCGCGTGCCTCGCCGTCCCCCGCTGGGCCGACGAGGTCGCCTCCGGCGCGCCCTACCCGTCGGCTGACGCGCTCGCCGACGCGGCCGAGCGGGCCGCGCGCACGCTCACCGAGGAGGAGGTGGAGGCGGCGCTGGCCGACCACCCCCGGATCGGCGAGCGGCACGCGGGCGCGGGGCGCTCCTCCGCGTTCTCGGCCGCGGAGCAGGCGGCGAGCCGCACGGGCGACGAGGAGCTGACCCGGCGGCTGCTGGCCGGCAACCGCGCCTACGAGGAGCGGTTCGGGCGCGTGTTCCTCCTCCGTGCGGCCGGCCGCGACCGGGCCGAGGTCGTCGCGGAGCTGGAGCGGAGGCTCGGGCTCGACGACGAGACGGAGGCCCGCATCGTCGCGGAGCAGCTGCGGGAGATCACGGTGCTGCGCGTCCGCGGCCTCGACGACGGGCGCCTCATCCGGGCGGAGGCCGCACGATGAGCGGGCACGCCAGCCACGTCACCACCCACGTGCTCGACGCCGTCCGCGGCCGCCCCGCGCGCGGGGTCCCGGTGGCTCTCGACGCCCGCGTCGGCTCCGGCTGGGAGCGCCTCGCCGAGGCCCGCACCGACGACGACGGCCGCGTGGCGGCCTTCGGGCCGGAGCGCCTGGCCGCCGGGGTGCACCGGGTCGTCTTCGACACCGGCGCCTGGTTCGCCGCCTCGGGCACCGAGTCGTTCTACCCCGAGGTCGTCGTCGCCTTCCGCCTCGACGACGAGGAGGCGCACTTCCACATCCCGCTCCTGCTCAGCCCCTTCGCCTACTCGACCTACCGGGGCAGCTGATGCAGCTGCAGGACGTCCTCGACGCGCCGCAGCTGCGGCTGCGCGTGCTGGTCGCCGGCGACGGGGCGCTCGCGCGGCCGGTCGACGGCATCTTCACGACCGATCTCCTCGATCCGCGCCGCTACATCTCGCGCGACCAGCTGGTGCTGACCGGTCTGGTCTGGCGTCGGGACGCCCAGGACAGCGCGGCCTTCGTCGCCGCGGTCGCGGACTCGGGTGCCAGCGCTCTGCTCGCCGGCGAGGGGCTGCTGGGCTTCGTGCCGGACGACCTCGTCGTCGCCTGCCGCGAGCACGACGTCCCGCTGATCGCCGTGCCGGCCGATGTGTCGTTCGGCGCGATCACGGCGCACCTGTCGAACGCTCTCGCCGGCGACCGCGTGGCCCGGCTGACGGCCGCCCTCGCCCGCCAGCGGGAGCTGCTGACGGAGGTCTACCGGGGGCAGCAGCTCGACGAGCTCGTCGCGCGCACCTCGCGCGAGCTCGGACTCCCCGTGTCGGTGCTGACCGCCACCGGCCGGACCGCGGCCTCCGCCTCGCCCCTGGGGCTGGGGGAGATCGAGCGGGTCGTGCACGCGGCGCTCACGGCCCGGCGCAGCCCGGTCGTGGTCGCGGACGCCCGCGGCGGCGCCCTGTCGGTCCTCACCGTCGCCGGAGCGGGCGAGCACCGCGCCACCTCCTGGCTGGTCGTCGTCGGGGGCGACTGGAACGACTGGCCCGCCGCAGTGCTGGACGCCGTGACCGAGCTCGCCGGAGTCGTGGGGGTCTACCGGCTGCAGCGGGAGGCGGCGCTCTCGGCCGACTCCGCTCTCGCCGACCGCCTGCTCGAGCTCGTGGAGGAGGACAGCGAGCAGCCCGAGGCCGCGGTGTACCTGCGGCAGCTCGGACTCGGCGGCGCCGGGCGATGCGCCGTGGTCGCCGCCGAGTTCGAGGGCGACGCGCCCCCGGACCTGGCGCGCCGTGTCCTGGTCGACGCCGCCGCGCACCTGGGCCGCGCCGTGGTCGGACGCGACGCCCAGGGCTGCGCGGTGGCGGTGCTGCCCACCGAGGCGACCGATGCGATCCCCACCGGCGCGGATCCGCTCGCCGTCGTCACCTCGGCGCTGCGACGAGCGGGAGCCGCGTGGCCGGGCGCCGTGCTGCGCGTCGGGACGAGCGCCGCGACTCCGCTGCCCGCGCTCGGCGGCGCCCTCCGCTCGGCACGCTACGGGATGCTGCTGCCGGGCTCTCCGGGCGACGACGCTCCGGTGCGGGTCAGCGACTCCGGGGAGGTCACCTCCGCCGTGCAGCTGCTGAGCGCGGTCCCCGACCACCTGCGCTCGGTGTTCGTCGAGCTGGTGCTCGGGCGGCTCATCGAGCACGACGCGCGCTACGGCTCGCAGCTGGTCGCCACGCTCGCGGCGTTCCTCGACTGCGGCGGCTCGTGGGTGCGCACGGCGGAGCAGACGCACCTGCACCTGAACACGGTGCGGTACCGCATCGCGAGGGTGGAGGAGCTGACGCAGCGCGACCTGTCGGACACCGCGGACCGCGCCGACCTGTTCCTGGCGCTGCGCCTGCGCTGACGGCCGAGTGCGCGCGGTCCGCACCGCGCCGCCCCGGCCGGCCCCGTCACTCCGGAGGCGCGATCCGCCTGCCCCGGACGTGCACCGCGGCGATCGCCGGCTCGCGCAGGGTCATCAGCAGGGCGAAGAGCAGCTGGGCCGTCGCCTCCTCCTCGTCGTCCGCGCGGATCCCGTGGGCGAGGACGTCGGCGAGCGGCTCCCACCGGTCGGGCTCGATGCGGAGGAAGTCCGCGTCCTTCCCGGGGTCGAGGCTGCCGAACCGCTCCTCCTGGTCGAGCGCCCGCGCGCCGGCGAGCGTCGCCGTGAACAGGAGCTCGGCCGGATGCAGGGCGACGGCCGCGTCGCCGGGCTCCGAGAGGTGCACCTTGAAGGCGTCGTTCGCCACTCGCGCCAGCAGCCACTCGTCGCCCGCGCCCACGTCCGAACCGAGGGCGACGGTGACCCCCGAGGCGACGGTCCGGCGCCAGGGCATGGTGCCGGAGCCGAGGAACTGCTGCGAGGTCGGGCAGTGGGCGATCGAGGTGCCGGTCTCCTCCATCCGGTGCAGCTCCGCGTCCTGGCAGTGCACGGCGTGAGCGAGGATCGTGCGCGGCCCGAGGAGGGAGGAGCCGCCGCGCGCGGAGCCGGGCAGGAAGAGCCCGTCGTAGGTGTCGAGGTAGCTGCGGGTGCCGTACGCGCCGAGCACGGCGGCGATCTCGCCGTCGCCGGGCCGGTCGTTCTCGTTGAGGTGGCTGTGCACGTAGACGCCGCGTCCGCGGACGTCGTCGTAGAGGTCGCCGAGCGCTCCGAGGGTCCGGGGAGTGACGGACAGCGAGAACCGCGGGACGAGCGCGACCTGCAGGAGCGGGTCCCTCCCGTGCCAGCGGTCGATCTCCTCCGACGCGAGCGTCAGCGCCTCCTCCTCGGAGGTGATCAGGGGAGCCGCCGAGGCCGGGCCCGTGGTCTGGATGCCGCGCCCCGACACGATCCGCAGCCCCGCCTCGCGGCTGCGCTCGAACAGGGCGTCCTGCGCGGCCGGGAACGCGGAGCCGAAGACCATCGCGGCGGTCGTGCCCGCGGCCACCCGCCGCCGGGTGAAGGCGCGCGCGACGACGTCGGCGAACTCCGGGTCGGCGAGCCGCGCCTCCGCCGGGAACACCGTCCGGTCGAGCCACTCGAGCAGCTGGCCGCCGCCGAAGCCGTCGGTCGAGAACGTCTGGGGGAAGTGCACGTGCGCGTCGACGAAGCCGGGCAGCAGGACCGACGCGGCGTCGCCGGAGACCGGCAGGAGAGCGAAGCGGTCCGGCAGCTCGCGGTACGGACCGACCCAGGCGATCGTGCCGTCCTCGTCCACGACGAGAGCGCCGTCCGGGATCGACACCAGCGACTCCCGCGCGGTCGCGAGCGTCGCACCCCCGGCGACGTGCAGCACGTGCCCCCGGTGGACGCCCCCGGCGCCGGTCACACCAGGCCCGTGTAGGCGGTCCAGGCGGATCCCGCGGGCGGCGCGTCGTCGCGGGTGACGCTCGCCTGGATCAGCCCGTAGGGGCGGTCGGCGGCGTGGAAGACCTCGTTGTCGTTCTCGACGCCGAAGGGCGAGAGGTCGTAGACGAAGTGGTGCTTGTTCGGCGCGGAGAGACGGATCTCGACGATCTGCGGGTACTCCTCCAGGACCGCCTTCCCCATCTCGAAGAGCGTCTGCTGGAGGGCGAGGGAGTGCACGGTCGCGAAGCGGCTCGTCATGAGCGCCTTGACGCCCGCGTAGACCGCCTCCCAGTCCATCGCCGCGATCTCGTCCTCGCTCAGGGCGAAGCGCCACTTCGCGACCAGCGAGGTCGCCATCACCCGGTCGTGCGTCGGCTGGAGGACCGTGTACGGGTCGGTGAGGAAGCCGTGGAACTCGCTCCCCGTGGACTTCAGGATCGTGAGGTCCTTGAAGCCGCCGGTGATCCAGATCCGCCGCTCGTCACCCGAGCCCTCGACCGTGACCGACGCGATCCGCGTCTCCTGGCCCTTCCGGACCCAGGTGTGGTCGTGCTCGCGCCCGTCCACCAGCACGCGCTCCCAGGCGAACTCCTCGATCTCGATGCGGGCGCCGTGGACGGGCTCGTAGCCGTCGACGAAGTGGCGGGCCAGCTCGAGGCCGTAGGGCTCGATCGAGCGCAGGCCCTTCTCCTTGGCGAAGGCGTACGCCGTCTGCTTCTGCGTGTCCGTGGGCAGGACGGCCGACTGGTCGCCCTCTCGGTGCGCGGCCTCGAAGTCGCCGCGGAGGGCCGTGGAGACGTTGACGTCGTGGATCTCGTGCCGCGGGGTCTCGCGGTAGATCCGCACGACGCGGTTCTCGGCCTTCCCGTACTGGTGGTCCCCGAGGATGATCGACATGTCCGCTCCTGTCCGTTCCGTGCGGCCGGGCCCGGTCACGCGGTGGTGACCGTCCTGCTCGCGGCTCCTGCGAGCCCGTCTGCCAGCCTCGCGCCTGCCGGGGGCTCCGCGCACCGGCGGAGCATCCCGAGGAGCCGCCGCCGGGACTCCGAGTCTTGTGTGATCCGCCCGCTCCGCGGCTCCGACCCGCCTCCGTTCACACGCTCGAAACCTGCCGATGACACGGCGGCGCTCGGCGTGAGCGGTCGAGCTCCCCGAGGTGTCGTCAGGGAGGCGGGGGATCGGCGGATCGAGGTCAGGGGCGGGTGAGGAGGCGCCCGGCGGGCGGGACCGTCTCGGCGGTGACGCGTCGGCCGCCCACCCAGGTGGCGGCGACGGCGCCGCGGAGGACGCGGCCCTCGTAGGCCGAGACGGGGTTCCGGTGCGAGAGGGCGTCGACGTCCACGCGCCACTGCGCCTCCGGGTCGAACGCGACCAGGTCGGCGTCGGACCCCGCGTGCAGCAGGCCCTTCTGGCCGAGCCCGGCGAACGCGGCGGTCGCCGTGGACATCCAGGCGACGACCTGCTCGAGCGGGATGCCCCGCTCGCGGGCCCCGGTCCAGACCGCGCGGAAGCTCAGCTCGAGTCCCGAGATCCCGCCCCAGGCGACGCCGAAGTCGCCGCCCGCGGGGAGCTTGAGCTCGGCGGTGGCGGGGGAGTGGTCCGAGGCGATGATGTCGATCGTCCCGTCGAGCAGCCCCTTCCAGAGCAGCTCGCGGTTGCGCTCGTCGCGGATCGGCGGGCAGCACTTGAACTGCGTGCCGCCGTCGGGGATCGAGCCGGCGTCGAAGGTGAGGTAGTGCGGGCAGGTCTCGGCGGAGATCGGCAGCCCCTCGGCCTTCGCCTCGCGCAGGAGCGGCAGCGCGTCGGCGGAGGAGAGGTGCAGGATGTGCGCGCGGCAGCCGGTCTCGCGGACGGCCTCGATCACGTGCAGGATCGCGCTGCGCTCGGAGGCGGGCGGGCGGGAGTCGACGAACGCGCCGTAGGAGGCGCCGGGCTCCAGCGCGCTCGCCTCCAGTTCGGCCGGGTCCTCGGCGTGCACGATCAGCAGTCCGTCGAAGGCGGCGATCTCGCGCATCGCCTCGACGAGCTGCTCCCGGCTCAGGTGCGGGAACTCGTTTACTCCGCTCGGCGAGAGGAAGCACTTGAAGCCGAAGACGCCCGCGTCGTGGAGCTCGCGCAGCGTGCCGAGGTTCGAGGGGATCGCCCCGCCCCAGAAGCCGACGTCCACCTGCGCCTGCGGCCCGGCGGCCGCGCGCTTGGCCTCGAGCCCCGCCACCGTGGTGGTCGGCGGGATCGAGTTCAGCGGCATGTCGATGATCGTGGTGACGCCCCCGGCGGCGGCCGCGCGGGTGGCGGAGGCGAAGCCCTCCCACTCCGTGCGGCCCGGCTCGTTGACGTGCACGTGGGTGTCGACGATCCCCGGGATCAGGACCTGGCCCTCGGGGAGGACGATCTCCTCCGTGGTCCGCCAGGGGGCGTCCCGCTCGCCGACTGCGACGATCAGGCCCTCGGCGATCGCGATGCTGGCCGGACGCCGGCCGTTCTCGGTCAGCACGTCGGAGGCGCGGATCACGAGGTCGAGGAAGGGAGCGTCGTCAGGCATGGATCGACCCTATACTCGGCATGTTTCCTGCGTGTGAGCGCCCGTCGGCGGCTCCGCCCGGCCTCCCCGCAGCCCCGGCGCCGTCGCCTCCCGTCCGAGAAGAGGAGGCCGTCGTGCTCGACATCGCCGACCCCCTGCTCGAGCGCGTCGAGGCGGGCGGGAGCGTCGCGGTCGTCACGGTCACGCACGTCTTCGGCTCGGCTCCCCGCGCTCTCGGCTCCTCGATGGCGGTGGACGCGGAGGGGCGCGCGATCGGCTCGATCTCCGGCGGCTGCGTCGAGGCGCAGGCGTACGCGCTGGCCCAGGAGGTGCTCGGCACCTCGGGCAGCGCGTCCGAGCACTTCGGCTTCGACGACGAGGCGGCCTTCGCCGCAGGCCTGTCCTGCGGGGGGCAGCTGCGCGTGTTCGGCCAGGTCGTCGACTCCGGCTCCACCGCGGTCCTCGCCGAGCTGCGCGCCGCCCGCGCCGGCCGCTCGGCCGCGCTGGCGATCGTCGTCGGCGGCCCGGAGGAGCTGATCGGCCTCGTGCTCACCGGAGCGACGCGCCTCCAGGACGTCGTCGGCCCGCACCTGGACGAGGACACCGCCCGCCGCATCCTCGCCGAGCGCGAGGCGCGCCTGGTCTCCGGCCGTTCGGCCACGGTCGAGACCGCCTGCCGAGGTGCCGAGCTCGAGATCGCCTACGTCGTGCACGCCGAGCGGCCGCGCCTGCTGATCTACGGCGCCGTCGACTTCTCCGCCGCGCTCTGCTCCGCCGGCGCCCTGCTCGGCTACCGCGTGACCGTCTGCGACGCGCGTCCGGTGTTCGCGACCGCCGAGCGCTTCCCCGGCGCCGACGAGGTCCTCGTCGAGTGGCCGTCCGACCACCTCGCCCGCGCCGAGGTCGACTCGCGCACCGTGATCGCGGTGCTCACGCACGACGAGAAGTTCGATATCCCGCTGCTCGAGACCGCGCTCGCGCTCCCGGTCGCCTACGTCGGCGCGATGGGGTCGCGGCGCACCCATGAGCGGCGGCTGCGGCTGCTGCGCGAGGCGGGAGTGACGGAGGAGGCGCTCGCCCGCCTGCACTCGCCGATCGGCCTGGACCTCGGCGCGTCGACGCCGGAGGAGACGGCCGTGTCGATCCTCGCGGAGGTCCTCGCCGCGCGCACGGGGACGTCCGGGGAGCCGCTCGCGGGGCGCTCGGGCCCGATCCACGCGGCGCGCTGAGCCGCACGTCCTCCCCTGACGGCGCGCCGTCGTGATCGCGCGGGCCTGCTCGCACTCCGGCGGGAAACGGCCGCGAAACACCGCGCTGCCATGCTCGGGGCATGCAGCGCCACGTCCTCACCGGAGCCCACGTCGCCACCGTCGACGCGCACGGGACCGAGCACCCCGTCGGCCACGTCGTCGTCGACGACTCCCGCATCGTCGCCGTCGGAGCCGACGACCCTCCGGCGTGGGCCCTCGACGGACGGTCCCCGACGGGCCTGCCGGCGCAGGAGGCGATCGCGCTCACGCGGGTCGACGGCCGCGGCCACCTGCTCACTCCCGGGCTCGTCAACACGCACCACCACCTCTACCAGTGGCTCACCCGCGGCTGGGCGCAGGACTCGATCCTCTTCGACTGGCTCGTCGCGCTCTACCCCGCCTGGTCCCGCATCGACGCCGACCTGACCCGCTCCGCCGCCCTCGGCGCGATGGGCGTCCTCGCCCGGTCCGGCTGCAGCACCGTCGCCGACCACCACTACGTCTTCCCGCGGGGCTCCGGCGACATCGTCGGCGGCATCGTCGACGCGGCCGGCACCCTCGGCCTCCGGCTGCACGCGACCCGCGGGTCGATGGACCTCGGCGAGTCCCGGGGCGGCCTCCCGCCGGACTTCGCCGTCGAGACCACGGCGGCCGCGCTCCAGGCCGGTGGAGAGGCGGTCCAGCGGTACCACGACGCCTCCGCCGACGCGATGGTGCGGGTCGCGATCGCCCCGTGCTCGCCCTTCTCGGTGACCACCGACCTGCTGCGCGAGTCGGCCGTCCTCGCCCGTCAGCTCGGGGTCCGGCTGCACACCCACGGCTCCGAGACCGTGGAGGAGGACGCCTACACGCGGGAGGCGTTCGGCCTCTCGCCCACCGACCACCTGGAGTCGCTCGGCTGGCTCGGCGATGACGTCTGGATGGCGCACTGCGTCCACCTCGACGCCGACGCGATCGCGAAGTTCGCGGCCACGGGCACCGGAGTCGCGCACTGCCCGTCCTCGAACGGCCGGCTCGCGGCGGGCATCGCGTCGATCCCGCAGCTGCTGGCTGCGGGAGCCCCGGTCGGCCTCGGCGTGGACGGCGCGGCGTCGAACGAGTCCGGTCAGCTCGGCTCCGAGATCCGCGCCGCGGTGCTGATGAACCGCCTGCGCGCCGGCGCCGACCGGATGAGCGCCCGGCAGGCGCTCTCGGTCGCCACCATCGGCGGGGCCCGGGTGCTCGGCCGGCAGGACGAGATCGGCTCGATCGAGGTCGGCAAGCTCGCCGACCTCGCGCTCTGGCGGATCGACGGGATCGAGCACGCGGGCATCGCGGACCCGGTCGCGGCGCTCGCATTCGGAGCGCAGCCCCCGCTGAGCCTGCTCCTGGTGCAGGGTCGCCCGACGGTGCGGGAGGGACGGCTGGTGAACGCGGACGAGGACGCGATCGCCCGCGAGGTCGCCCGGGCGAGCACGGAGCTGGCGTCGCGCGTCTGAGCTGCGGCAGCCGATCGGCGCTCAGCCCGTCGTCGTTCAACCGGGCGGCGCCTCCGCCTCGACGGTCGCGACCGGGGCGGCGTCCGGGTGCAGGAGCCGCCAGATCCGGTCGCGGGAGAGCGGCAGCTCGGTCGGCCGCACGCCGATCGCGTCGCGGACGGCGTTGGCGAGTGCGGGGGCGACCGGGTTGTAGGGCGCCTCGCTCATCGACTTCGCGCCGAACGGCCCGAGCTCGTCGGCGGTGTCCGCGAAGAGCACCTCGGTCTCGGGCACGTCCGCCATCTGCGGGATGTGGTAGTTCCGGAGGATCGCCGTGGTCACGGTGCCCTCGCCGTCGAGGATCACCTCCTCGTACAGCGCCGAGCCGATCGCCTGCGCCACTCCGCCCTCGACCTGCCCGCGGCACTGCGCCGGGTTGATCACGAAGCCGGCGTCGGCCGCCTGGACCGACTGCAGGATCCGCACCTCGCCCGTCGGCTCGTGCACCGCGACGCGGAAGCCCTGGACGTTGAACGCGAGCGAGCGCTGAGCGCCGTCCTCGCTCCCGGTCGCGGTGACGGGTCCGCCGGCCGCACGGACCAGATCGGCGAACGCGACCCGGGTGCCGTCCGGAGCGAGCAGGCCCTCGTCGTCGGGCGCGAAGGTCTCGTCGTGCCCGGTCAGCCGCTTGGCGAGCGCCTGCAGCTCGGCGAGGAGGCGCGTCGCGGCCGAGTGGACGGCCTTGCCCGCGACGACCGTGCCGGCGCTGCCGAACGCTCCGGTGTCGTAGCGGGCCGCGTCCGTGTCGGACTGGCGGATCCGCACCCGGTCGGCCGAGGCGCGGAAGGCGCTCGCGACCAGCTGCGTGTGCACGGTGGTCGTCCCGTTGCCGAACTCGGCCGTGCCGACGCCGATGGTCAGCACGCCCTCGGCGTCGACGGTGACGGTCGCCTCCGAGAAGTGGCCCCGCGGTGGGATGGTGGCGATCATCGCCAGTGCCGTGCCCTGCCCTGTCCGCCACCCCGGTCCGTCGGGGGCGGGGGAGCCGCCGCCGCCGGCCAGTGCCGCCTCGGTGAGGTCGAGGCACTGGTCGAGCCCGTAGGAGGCGAAGCCGATGTCGTCGCCCTCGACGTGCGTGACCACCAGCGGCTCGCCCGGGCGCACCGCGTTGATCCGCCGCAGCTCGAACGGGTCGATCCCGAGCTCGCGGGCGAGATCGTCCATCGCCGACTCGATGCCGAAGATCACCTGCCCGAGGCCGTAGCCGCGGAACGCCCCCGAGGGGAGGTTGTTCGTGTAGACGGCCTGCGCGTCGACGCGCTTGCTGGGCGCGCTGTAGACGGCGACCGACTCCGAGGTGCCGTGGAACATCACGCCGGGTCCGTGGTTGCCGTAGGCGCCGGTGTCCGAGAGCACGTCCACGGCGAGGGCGGTCAGCCGTCCGTCGCGCCGGGCGCCGAGCGTGACGCCGACCCGCATCGGGTGTCGGCAGGGGGCCATCGTGAACTCGTCGCTCCGGGTGAACTCGAACTGCACGGGCCGGCCGGTGGCGAGCACGGCGAGGGCGACGACGTCCTCCGTCAGGATCTCCTGCTTGCCGCCGAAGCCGCCGCCCACCCGTGCCGTGAAGACGCGGACGGTCGACGGATCGCGGTCGAACAGGCGCGCGATCTCGTCGCGCACGAGGAAGGGCACCTGCGTCGAGGTCCGCAGCACCAGCTCTCCGCCCTCGAGCCAGCCGATGGTGCCGTGGGTCTCGAGCGCCGTGTGCGCGACCCGGGAGGTCGAGTACCGGCCCTCGACGACCACGTCGGCCTCCGCGAGTCCGGCGGCCACGTCCCCGTACTCTCCGTGGAGCTCCGCGACGACGTTCGCCTCCGGCCGGGCGATGCGCGAGGCGATCGGATCCTTGTCGGCGTGCAGGAGCGGCGCGCCGGGGGAGCGCGCCTCCTCCGGGTCGAAGACGGCGGGCAGCACCTCGTAGTCGACCTCGACGGCGCGGCAGGCCGCCTCCGCCTCGGCCACCGACTCCGCGACCACCACGGCCACGCGCTGCCCGCGGAACCGGACGACCGTGTCGAGCATGCGGGTGTCGTCCGGGTCGTCGAGCCGGGACTCGTGGCGGGCGGTGGAGTAGAGGACGTCCGGGACGTCCTCGGCGGTGAGGACCGCGACGACGCCCCGCATCGCGCGGGCGGCGGTCGTGTCGATCGAGCGGATGCGCGCGTGGGCGTGCGGGCTCTGGACGACCTTCACGTGCAGCAGGCCGGGCACGGCGACGTCGAGGGTGAACGGCTCGCGGCCCTGGACGATCTGCCGGCCGGCGGGCGCGCGGAGCGAGCGGCCGACCCGGGACTCCTCGGCCGATGGGCGACCGGTGCGGCGGACGGGGGTGAGACCCGACGGCGGGGCCGCGTGCCGTCCGCGGACCGGGGCCTCCGTGCGATCCGCTCCGGACGGCTCGGCCGCGTGCGCGCCGTGCCCGGACGCGCAGGCGCCCGTCACGGCCTCGCGGATGGGGCGGTAGCCCGTGCACCGGCAGAGGTTGCCCTTCATCAGCCGCGGCACGTCCTCGGCGCGGACTCCGTCGAGCGCCGTGGCCGTGACCACCATGCCGGCCGTGCAGAAGCCGCACTGGAACGCGCCGGCCTCGACGAACGCCTCCTGCACCGCGCTCGGCTCCTCGGGCGTGCCGAGGCCGGCCGCTGTCGTCACCTCGCGGCCCTCGACGCGGTGGGCGGGGTAGAGGCAGGAGTGGAACGGCGTCCCGTCGACGAGGACGGAGCAGGCGCCGCAGTCGCCGGCGTCGCACCCCTTCTTCACCTCGAAGTGCTCGTGGTCGCGGAGGAGGGTGCGCAGCACCTGGCCGGGGCGGGGGGAGGCGTCGACCGGCTCCCCGTTGACGGTGAACCTCATCGGGCGCCTCCGGCCAGCTCGGTGCGGATCTCCTCGGCGAGCACGCGGACGACGGCGTGGCGCCAGTCGGCGGCTCCGTGCGGGTCGGTGAACCAGGTCGCGACGCCGTCGACGGCCGCGGCGAGCTCGGCCGAGGAGGGAACGGCGGCGAAGCGGAGCCGCTCCGGCCGGACGGTCGCCGCGGTGATCGTGAGCACGAACGCGCCGTCGGTGTCGAGGCGGCCGATGACGACGGCGCCGGAGCGTCCGAGAGGGGAGAGCGCCGTCTTGCGGAACGCGGTGCGCGCCCGGAGGGAGGAGAGCGGGATCTCGATCGAGCGGATGACGTCGTCCTGGGCCAGGGAAGTGGTCATGTTGCCGGTCACGAGCTCGGCGACCGGCACGGCGACGTCCGAGTCGTCGGCCCGCCAGACGAGGGCGGTGGCGTCGAGCGCGGCGGCGAGGCTGATCATCGGTCCTGCGGGCAGGGCGTTGGCGATGTTGCCGCCGACAGTGGCGACGTTCCAGATCTTGAAGGAGCCCAGCAGTGCCGTGCAGCACTGGAAGAAGAGCGGATGGGCGGTGTCGCCCGCGTCGGGCATCGCGGCGAGCTCGCTGAGCGTGCAGGTCGCCGCGATCGAGAGCCCGGCGTCCGTGCGCACGATCGGCTCCCACGCGAATCCCTGCAAGTCGAGGAGCTCGTCGAGGTGGTCGTGGGGGAGGGAGAACACCCAGGAGCCGCCTCCGATGACCGCTGAGCGCGGCCCGCGGCCCGCCAGCTCGGAGCGCTCGCGCACCACCCGGACGCGCTGGATCGTGTTCAGGTCCATGCAGCGCCTCCGTCCCGCGCCCGTCGGGCGTCTCCCCCCAGTGAACCCCACCCGTGTGA
>NZ_PSVA01000042.1:0-15736 GCF_002932155.1 Rathayibacter sp. AY1F9
GGTGGCGCCGGCGAGGAGGCCGCGGACGAAGAACCTCTGGAGGGAGAAGAACACGATGAGCGGCACGATGATCGAGATGAACGCGCCGGCCGTGAGCAGCTCCCACGATTGGCCGTAGGAGCCGGTGAGGTCCTGCAGCGCCTTCGTGATCGGCAAGCCCTGTCCGGAGGTGAAGACCGTCGCGACCAGCAGGTCGTTCCAGACCCAGAGGAACTGGAAGATGCCGAAGGAGGCGATGGCGGGGACCGAGAGCGGGAGCACGATGCGGAAGAAGATCTGGCCGTGTCCGGCGCCGTCCACTCGTGCCGCTTCGATGACCTCGCCGGGGATCTCGGAGATGAAGTTGTGGAGCATGAAGATCGCGAGCGGGAGCGCGAAGATCGTGTGCGCGATCCACACCTTCGCGTAGGAGCCGTCCAACCCGTTCACCCCGAGGCCGGGGAGGATGTAGAGCCCTCCGATGCGCAGGCCGTCCGAGAACAGCTGCAGCAGCGGCACGAGCGCCATCTGGATGGGGACGATCTGGAGCGAGAACACGAGGACGAAGAGCGTGTTGCGGCCCTTGAAGTCGATCCAGGCGAACGCGTAGGCGGCGAGGCTGGCGATCGTGATCGGGATCAGCGCCGCCGGCAGCGTGATGACCAGCGAGTTCACGAACGCCTTGCCCAGGGTCAGGCTGTCGCCGGAGTTGAGCGCGTTCGCGTAGTTGTCGAGGGTGAAGCCGGGGTTGGCGAAGATCGTCCACCAGCCGGTCGTCTTGATGTCGTTCGCGGGGCGGAACGACGAGATGAACAGACCGAGGGTGGGGACGGTCCAGATGACGGCGATGATCAGCGCGGCGAGGGTGGCGCCGCGCGACGTCGTCGCCTTCTTCACCTTGCCGCTGGCCGCCTCGATCCTGGACTCGCCGCGGGCGAGCGCGCGCTCGGTGCTGCGGTCGACCGGAACCTGGATCGGGGTGGGCGTGACGCTCATCGGATCTCCCTCTGCTTGGCGAGCTGGCGGGCGTTGTAGACGACGATCGGGAGCACGAGCAGGAACAGGATGACCGCGAGGGCCGCGCTGTAGCCGCTGCGGGCGCCGAGCTGGAACTGGCGGACCATCTCGAACGCGAGGACCGTGGTGTCGGAGCGGCCGCCGGTCATCGCCGAGACGATGTCGAAGACCTTCAGCGACGCGATCGAGATCGTCGTGAGGACGACCACGATCGAGGAGCGGATGCCGGGGACGGTGACGTTCCAGAAGGACTGCCACGCGCTGGTGCCGTCGAGCGAGGCCGCTTCGAGCTGCTCGGAGGGGACGCCCTTGATGGCGGCGGAGAGCACCGTCATGGCGAATCCGGCCTGGGTCCAGATGAGGACGACGACGAGGAACAGCGTGTTCCACGGCTCGAGTCCCAGCCAGTCGACCGGCGGGGCGCCGAAGGCGGTGAGGATGCCGTTGAGGAGGCCGATCTGCTCGCCCTGGCGCACGTCGTAGAAGAACTTGAAGATGATCGACGCGCCGACGAACGAGATCGCCATCGGCATGAAGACCAGCAGCTTGAAGAACTTCTCGCCGCGGCTCTTGTCGATGAAGACCGCGTAGGCGAGACCGATCGCGGTCGCCGTGATGGGGGCCAGGAGCACCCAGACCACCGTGTTCAGGAAGGCGGTGATGCCGTCGGGGCTGGTGAAGACCCAGACGAAGTTGTCGATGCCGGCGAATCCGGAGCCGTCGTTCTTCATGAACGCGTTGATGGCCGTCGTGATCGTCGGGTAGATCAGGCCGATGAGGACGAAGAAGGCGGCCGGTGCCATGAACGCGATGAGCTGGAGTCCGTAGCCCGCGCCTTTGCGGGACCGGAAGTCGAGCAGGAACAGCGCGCCGCCGATGACGGCGGCCACCACCGCGACCCAGAGGACGGAGTTGTAGAGGCCGAAGACCAGCAGGAGGACGACCGGCAGGACGACCGTGACCGCGAGCCGGAGGACCGTGTAGCCGGTGCCGCGGCGGGGCGCGATCTCGACGAAGAAGAGGATGAGCGCCACCACGGCCGCGAAGGCCAGGAGGATGAGCGGGATCTGCGCGAGCGGCGGGATTCCCGCCAGCCATTGGAAGAACCCCGAGATGGTGATGGGGGACATGGACGCCCTTTCGAGTGCGACTCTGGACTCAGGAGGGGCCCGGCCCCGGGATCCGTGGATCCGGGGGCCGGGCCGTCACAGCTGAGCCGCCACTCGGGAGCGGCGGCTCTGCTCCGCTGCTAGGAGGTGTAGCCGGCCTGGATCTCCTCGAGCGCCTGGTCGGTGCTCGTGCCGTCGATCCAGTCGACCATGCCCTTGAAGAAGCTGTCCGAGCCCACTGCCTTCGGCATGAGGTCGGACGCGTCGAAGCGGAACGTGGTGTCCGGGTTCTGGAGGATCGCGATGGAGTCCTTCAGGACGTCGCTGCCCGCGTTGGCCGGGTCGAGACCGGTGTTCGCGGAGATGACGCCGCCGAGGGAGACGCGGCTGTTGGCCCAGTCGGCGCTGGCCAGGTACTCCTGGACCTTCGCGGTGTCCTCGTCGTTCGAGAACGCGGCGACCATCTCGCCACCACCGGTGACGGCCTGGGCGTCGTCGGCCTTGACCGGCGGGGTGAGGAAGGCCCACACGTCGCCGTCCTCGGCCACGTTGGCGCCGGCCGAGGTCAGGAAGCCCTCGAAGAACGAGGCCTGGTGGGTCAGCGCGCAGGTGCCGTTCGCCATGTTCTGGGCGACGTCGCCGAAGGCGGTGGAGTTGATCGACTTCACATCGCCGTAGCCGGCGTTGACGAGGGTCGGGTCGAGGAGGATCGATCCGACGGAGTCGAACGCGGACTTGATGGCCGGGTCGGTGAAGGGGGTGTCGCCCGCGACCCAGGAGTCGTAGACGTCGGGGCCGGCCTCGCGGAGGACGGCGTCCTCGATCCAGTCGGTTCCGGGCCAGCCGGAGGCCTCACCGGAGTTGAAGCCCGCGCACCAGGACGGTCCGCCGGTCTTCTCGGCGATCGTCTTGCCGAGCGCCTCCATCTCGTCCCACGTCGTGGGAACGGAGACGCCCCACTCCTTGAACTTGGCCGGGGAGTACCAGATGTAGCCCTTGACGGACGCCATCAGCGGCGCGCCGTACTGGGTGCCGTCGACCTGGCCGTACTTCTGCCAGTCCTCGGACCAGTTCTGCTTGACGTTGGCGAGGGCGCCCTCGGGGAGCTCCTGCACCTTGCCGGAGGCGACGGTGTCGGCGAGCAGACCCGGCTGCGGGAAGATCGCGAGGTCGGGGGTGTCGCCACCCTGGACCTTGATGCCGATCTGCTTCTCGAACTCCTTGTCGCCCGTGTACTTGATCTCGATGCCGCTCTCCTTCTCCCAGTCCGCCCAGGACTGCTCGAGAAGGGTGGCCTCGTCGCCGTTGATGGTGCCGTAGACGTTGACGACGCCGTCGGCGGTGCCGACCGTGCCGGCCGAGCTGCCGCCGCCGGCGTTCGGGTCGTTGGGGTCACTGCTGCTGGAGCAGCCCGCGAGTGCGATGCCGGCCGCTGCCAGAACGGCGACCGGGACGGTGATACGGCGGTGCAGGGATGACCGCATTCTTCCTCCTCATTGAGTGGTGGAACCAGCCGAGCAGGCCGCTCCTGGCCGATCGGGATCGGGAGGCTGTGGCGGCTCGAAGCGTGTGCCGCGACGACTCGGATGCTGGTGATGGCGATGCCAGGAGGAACTCCGAGCGGATCACCGGATTCGTGTGGGTGGGCTCCCACGGAGGGAAACCTTTCCACAAGAACGATGAAAGCACAACGCCGATGATAGAGCGCTCTCTGAGATAACGATTCGGCGTCAGAACAGCGATCGCCGGGCCGGGGCCGAGCGGAGATCGATCTCGGCGCGACGCCCGGCCGCCGGGCGGGGTATAACTTCCTGGAACCGTTTCCAGCATCGAGGCCGGACGGTCGGGAGGAACGCCGTGCCAGGCATCGAAGAGGTGGCCGAGCTCGCAGGAGTGTCGAAGGCGACGGTCTCGCGCGCGCTCAGCGGCCGGGGCTACGTCTCCGCGGGGACGAAGCAGCGCGTCGAGCGCGCCGCGACGAGCCTGGGCTACGTCGTCTCCGCCAACGCCTCCAGCCTCGTCACCGGCCGCAGCAACAACATCGCCGTGATCATCCCGATCATCAACCAGTGGTTCTTCGCCGGGATCATCGAGGGCATCGAGCGCGCCCTGCTCGCCGCCGGCTACGACCTGCTCCTCTACAACATCGACAAGCACCTCGACGCCCGCCGGAGCGTGTTCGAGTACTACCTCGTCCGCAAGCGCGTCGACGCGATCGTCGCGGTCACCCTCGAGATCTCGCCGCACGAGACGGAGGCGCTCCTCGCCCTGGGCAAGCCCATCGTCGGCATCGGCGGCGAGCTCCCCGGCATCCCCACCTTCAGCATCGACGACGTCGCCGCGTCCCGCCTCGCCACGGAGCACCTGCTCTCCCTCGGCCACGAGCGGGTCGTCCACATCGGCGGGCTCGCGGAGGAGGAGATGGACTTCCACGTCCACACGCAGCGCCGCGACGGCTTCCGCCAGGCGCTCGCCGCCGCCGGCCTCGAGCCGGGCGCGCAGGACATCGTGCCCACCACCTTCGACATCCCCGGCGGGCACAGCGCCGGACGGCAGGTCCTCGGCGACCCGCGCACCCGGCCGACGGCGATCTTCGCCGCCTCCGACGAGATCGCGATCGGGATCATCCTCGCGGCGCGCGAGCTCGGGCTCTCGGTGCCCGAGGACGTCTCCGTCATCGGGATCGACGACCACCCCCTCGCCGAGCTCTTCGGTCTCAGCTCGATCCGCCAGGACCCGCGCCAGCAGGGCGAGCTCGCGGTCGCGCTGGTGCTGGACGCGCTGGCCGCCCTCGGTCGCGGCGAGCCCCCTCCCCCGGCCCGCCACACGCTGATCCCCGCCTCGCTGGTGATCCGCACCAGCACCTCGGCGCCGCGGGGAGCGAGAATCGGAGCATGAGCGACTCCGACACCCCCACTGTCCGCGACGTCCCCGAGCGGTCCCGCTTCGTGATCGAGGTCGGCGGCACTCCGGCCGGCTTCGCCGCGTACACCCGCCAGGGCGACGAGGTGACGCTCACCCACACCGTCGTCGACGACGCGTGGGAGGGCCACGGCCTCGGGAGCATCCTCGCGCGGGCCGCGGTCACCGCGATCACGGAGGCGGGCGGCACGGTCGTCCCGCGCTGCCCCTTCGTCGCGGCCTGGCTGCGCAAGCACCCGGACGTCGACGCCCGGGTCCGCTGGCCCGAGGACTGACTCACTCCGGGGGCGTCCTGCTCCCGATCTCCTGGAGCGCCCAGGTGTTGCCGTCCGGATCGGCGAAGTACGCGTACTGCACGCCGCCCAGGTCCTGGACCTCGCTGATCTCGAGCGAGCGGCCGACGAGCTCCGCGCGAGCGGCGGCGATGTCGTCGACGACGAGGTGGAGGGAGCGGACGACGCCCTCCTCCGGACCGGGGCCCATCCCGCTGCCGACCACGATCGAGCAGGCCGAGCCGGGCGGGGTGAGCTGGACCACGCGCATCGCGGCGGAGGGCCGCACGTCGTGGTCGAGGTGGAAGCCCATCACCTCCGTGTAAAAGGCGACCGCGCGGTCGACGTCGCCGACGGGGAGGGGGACGAGCTCGAGTCGCATCTGCACGCGACCAGTGTGCCGCGCGGCGGAACCGTGCGGGAGGGGGTCAGTCGCGCGGGCCGACGACGAGGCGCTCGTGCATGATCTCGACGGCGCGCTCGAGGACGCGGCGGTCCTCGGGGGTGAGATCGGCGAAGATCGGCGTCAGCGCGTCGCCGAGGTCGGTCCGCCAGGCGTTCAGCGCGTCCGCGCCGGCGGGAGCCAGGCGGATCTGCCAGGCGCGCGCGTCGAGGGGATCGGCGATCCGGTCGAGCCAGCCGGTCTCGACGAGGTTCTTCACGATCTTGGTCATCGTGGGCTGCGAGACGCGGCTCTGGGAGGCGAGCTCCCCCAGGCGCATCGGGCCCATCGAGAGGAGCACCGAGAGCGTGCGCCAGACGGCCTGCGACTCCTGGTTGCCGGTCGCCTGGGCGGCGAGGCGGGTGATCCGGTGCGTCACCGAGACGAAGTCGCTCAGGAGCTCGCTGAGCGAGACCTCGCTGGGCGGGACGTCGCGGGCGGGGAGCCCGGCGAGCAGATCGTGAGCAGTCACGCTCCGATCCTAGGGGCGCGCGCCTCCAACGGCCGGGAACGACGAAGGGCGCCGCCTCCGAGGAGACGACGCCCTGCGTCTGCAGGCGTGCCTGCGTCACCCTGACGAGCGACCGGCCGGAGCCGGCACCCGCGACGGGTGAGGGGGATTACTTGACGGTGACGGTCGCGCCGGCGCCCTCGAGCTGAGCCTTGGCCTTCTCGGCGGTCTCCTTGTTGACGGCCTCGAGGACCGCCTTGGGGGCACCGTCGACGAGCGCCTTCGCCTCACCGAGGCCGAGGCTGGTGAGGGCGCGCACCTCCTTGATGACCTGGATCTTCTTCTCGCCGGCGGCCTCGAGCACGACGTCGAACTCGGTCTGCTCCTCGACCTCTTCGGCGGGGGCGGCCGGGCCGGCCACACCGGCGGCGGCGACGGGCGCCGCAGCGGTGACCTCGAAGACCTCTTCGAACTTCTTGACGAACTCCGAGAGCTCGATGAGCGTGAGCTCCTTGAAGGCCTCGATGAGCTCGTCCTGCGTGAGCTTTGCCATGATTTTTCTCCTTGTTTTTCTTTGTCTACGAACCGCGCGCGCACTGCTTCCCGGAAGGGGAAGACGTCAGCTCGCGGACTCCTGCTTCTCGCGCAGCGCCTCGACCGTGCGAACGGCCTTCGAGAGCGGAGCGTTGAACAGATATGCGGCGCCGAACAGCGAGGCCTTGAAGGCGCCGGCGAGCTTGCCGAGCAGAACTTCGCGGGACTCGAGGTCGGCGAGCTTGCCCACCTCTTCTGCGGTCAGCGGGTTACCGTCGAAGTAACCGCCCTTGACCACGAGGAGAGGGTTTGCCTTGGCGAAGGCACGCAGCGACTTCGCGACGGCGACAGGGTCGCCGTGCACGAACGCGATGGCCGAGGGGCCAGCGAGCTCGTCGTCGAAGGACGAGATACCGGCGTTGTTCGCCGCGATCTTGGTCAGCGTGTTCTTCACCACGGCGTAGGTTGCGTGCTCACTGATGTCCTTGCGCAGCGTCTTGAGCTGAGCAACAGTGAGACCGCGGTACTCGGTCAGCAGAACGGCCGTCGAGCTCTGGAACTTCTCCGTGAGTTCGGCAACCGAGGCTTCCTTGTTCGCCATGGCTACTCCTGTGAATTCTCGTGCCGGTAGCCCGAAGGCAGGCAAAGAAAAAAGCTCCGGCACAGGGGCGCGGAGCTTCGGGATCGCGGTGAGGCGGAACTGAACTCGTGCACCTGCGCGGGCAATTCGCTTCGCGAATCCTTCGTCCGGTGGCGATCCGCGGGGCCGGGGCCCTGCTCGTGCGCACACCGGAAACCGGCGGTCTTTGGCTTCGGGAAGCGTACGTCATCGCGGCGCGCGGGCGCAAGTCGAGGAGGAGGGTCCTCGCGCGGGATGCTGGAGGCATGACCGGCCCGACCCCCGACTCCGCCCGCGACGTCGACTCCGCGATCGCCTCGGTGGAGGGCGAGCTCAGCACCCTCTTCAACCGTGTGCGGGCGGCGATGCGCTCCTACGCCGAGCGTCTCCACCCGGAGCTGACGCCACTGGGCTACAAGACGATCTCGGCGCTCGAGCGCCGCGGACCCGTGCACTCGGGCGTGCTGGCCGAGCTCCTCGAGATGGACAAGTCGGCGCTCAGCCGCCAGATCACGGCGCTCGACCGCCTCGGCTTCCTCGAGCGCACCCCCGACCCGCAGGACGGCCGCGCCACGATCCTCTCGGTGACTCCGGCGACCGCCGCGCGGCTGCGCGAGATCCGCAGCTCGAACCAGGCGCTGATGCACGAGGAGCTGCGCAGCTGGGCGCTCGCCGACGTCGAGCTCTTCGCCTCTCTCCTGCACAGGATCAACGACCTTGACATCTGACGCTTAGCACCCCGTCCGTTCGGGGACAATCGCCGGACGCCGCCCGCTCGACTGCGTAGTTTCGGAGGCGATGGACCAGCACTCCTCCTCTCTCCTCCCCCACGACGTCGACGGCGCGCTCGGCTTCGCGCGCGGTCTGAGCGCCGACGCGCCCCGGCCCGGCACCGGTCGCACCGCCGAGCTGCACGGTCTCCTCGAGCGCCTGGCTCGGCACGATCTCGGCGTCGCGCGCGCGGTGGAGCCGCACCTCGACGCTCTCGCGATCCTCGGCGAGGCGGAGCTCGACCCGTCCGGACTCGGAGTCGCCGCCGACGCCGCCTGGGGGGTCTTCGCGGCCGAGGGCGGCGGGGATCCTCTGGTCGCGCGCGAGAGCGACGGCGACTGGCTGCTCGACGGAGTGAAGCCCTGGTGCTCGCTGGCCGACCGCCTCGACGCCGCCCTCGTCACCGCCCACGTCGGCGACGCCTCCGGCGAGCGCCGCCTCTTCGCCGTGGCGCTGCGCGACGGGTCGGCGACGCCGGAGCAGGACGCCTGGCACGCGCGGGGCCTGACGGAGGTGCCCAGCGGACCGGTCCGCTTCTCCGGCACCCGCGCCGTCCCCGTGGGGGACGCCGGCTGGTACCTCTCGCGGCCCGGCTTCGCCTGGGGCGGCATCGGCGTCGCCGCCTGCTGGCACGGCGGAGCCCTCGGAGTCGCGGCGGCCGTCGCGGCAGCGGCAGCCCGACGCGAGGACCCGCACCTCCTGGCCCACCTCGGAGCGATCGACACGGCGCTCTCCGCGTCGCGCCGGGCGCTGGACGAGGCCGCCGCGGCGGTCGACGCGGGCGAGGCCGACGGCCCCCGCGGCTCACTGCTCGCCAAGCGCGTGCGGGCGAGCGTCGCCGGAGCGGTCGAGGAGATCCTGCTCCGCGCCGGCCGCGCGCTCGGCCCGGCTCCGCTCGCCCTCGACGCCGAGCACGCCAAGCGCGTCGCCGACCTCGCGCTCTACGTCCGCCAGCACCACGCCGAGCGCGACGACGCCGCTCTCGGCCGCGCCGTGCTCGCCTCGGGCGAGGCGGCCTCCTGGTGAGCCGGCCCTTCGACGGGCGCCTCGAGGGCACTCCTCTCGAGCGCTGGACCGCGGACGGCCGCCGCGACCGCCTCCCGGAGCTGACCCTGCCCGACGGGATCCGGCGCGTCCTGGTGGTCGTGGCGCACGCCGACGACGAGACCCTCGGCTGCGGCGGCACCATCGCGCTCGCGCGTCGGCGCGGGATCGCGGTCGACGTCGTCGTCGTGACCGACGGAGCCGCGGCCCACGGGGAGCGGGACGCGGACGTCGCTGCCGAGCGCCGGCGGGAGGCCTCGGACGCACTGGCGGAGCTCGGCCCCGGCATCGGGCTCGCCTTCCTCGACGTGCCGGACTCGGCGACCCCGGAGCACCACGAGCGCATCGCACGCGAGGTGCGCGAGCGGGCGGCCGGCGCCCCCGGGACCGTCCTGCTCCTCTCCACCTGGACCGGGGACGGGCACCGGGACCACCGCGTGGTCGGCGAGATCTGCGCGGAGGTCGCGCGCGAGCTCGGGCAGCCGCTGCTCGCCGCGCCGATCTGGCTGTGGCACTGGGCGGTCCCGGAGGACCCCGAGGTGCCGTGGGGCGACCTCGTGCGCCTGCCGCTCGACGACGAGCTGCTCGAGCGCACCCGCCGTGCCCGCTCCCGCTATCCCAGCCAGACCCGCCCCGGGCCCGACGGGACCGGTCCGGTGCTCCATCCGCTCTTCCTGCGCACCTTCACCGGGGACGACCGGCTGGTGAGGATCGCATGAGCTACTTCGACGAGCTGTATGCCCGCCACGAGGACCCGTGGGGGTACACGAGCCGCTGGTATGAGCAGCGCAAGCGCGCCCTGACCCTCGCGAGCCTGCCGGAGCAGCGCTACGGCTCGGTGCTGGAGATCGGCGCCTCGATCGGCGTGCTGGCGGAGGCGCTGGCCGACCGGGCCGACAGCCTGCTGGCGATCGACGTGTCGAGCGCCGCCGTCGAGCGCGCCGCCCGCCGCCTCGCTCCGCTCGAGCACGTGCGGGTCGAGCACCACGACATCACCCGCGGCGTGCCGGAGGGTCCGTTCGACCTGGTCGTGCTCTCGGAGGTCGGCTACTACCTCGGCGACGCCCTCCCCGGCGTGCTGCGCACCATCCGCGACGCCCTCGCCCCCGCTGGGGAGCTCGTCACCGTGCACTGGCGGCATCCGATCGAGGGGCTCGCTCTGGGCGGCGACGCCGTGCAGTCCGCCGTGGCCGAGCTGGGCCTGCACCGCCTCGCCCGCCACGAGGAGGAGGACGTCCTGCTCGAGGTCCACGCCCGCGACTCCCGCTCGGTCGCCCGCCGGACGGGGCTGGTGTGAGCCGGCTCGCGCAGGTGCTGGTCGTCGTGCCCGCGCGCGACGAGGAGGAGCGGATCGGCGGCCTGATCGCCTCCGTCCAGGCCAGTGCGACCCACCTCGCCCACCGGGCGCCCGGCATCGGGATGCGCCTCGTGGTCGCCGCGGACGGCTGCTCCGACGCGACCGTCGAGCGGGCCCGTGCCGTCGGCGCCGAGGTGCTGGAGCTCGCCCGCTGCGGAGTAGGCGCCGCCCGCTCGGCGGGTATCGCGCACGCCCTCTCCTCCGTCACCGCTCCGCTCGAGCAGGTGTGGATCGCCAACACCGACGCCGACACCGTGGTCCCCCGCGACTGGCTGGCCGCCCACGTCGAGCACGCCCGACGGCACGACGCGCTGATCGGCACGGTCCGGCCCGACCCGGCCGACCTCTCCCCCGGCGCCTACTCGCGCTGGCGAGACGTCCGCGCGCGGGAGGAGTCGATCGGCAGCATCCACGGCGCGAACCTCGGCGTCCGCGCGAGCGCATACCTCGCGGCGGGCGGCTTCGGCCGGGAGCCGCTGCACGAGGACGTCCTGCTCGTCGAGCGGCTGCGCGCGAGCGGCGCCCGGGTCGGAGCGACGGACCGCGGCGAGGTGGTCACCTCCGGCCGCCGCGACAACCGGGTCGAGGGCGGCTACGGCCACTACCTCCACGCTCGCTTCCCGGCCGAGACGTCTCCGGCCTGCGGCTGAATCGGGTACACGCGCACGCGGAACACGATGCGAGGGGTCCCTGTCAATGGTCGGGCCGTGGTTTGTCACGGATTGCGCAGGAGAGTCAAATGGGTGTCGAGCACGACCCGGTGCTCTCCGATGGAAGGGTCACCGCATGAATCCCCGCCTCGTCCTGCTGGCACTGGTCGCCTTCACCGCCTACGTGTTCGGCTCCCGCGCCGGCCGTGGCCGCTACGAAGAGCTGCGCCACCTCGCACTCGGCGTGTGGAACGACCCGGCCACGAAGAAGACCCGCAAGAAGCTCAAGAAGACCTCCAAGCGCGAGGCCAAGCAGCTCACCGCCATCGCGAGCAAGGCCCGCGACAAGGTGCAGCGCCGCCTCCGCTGACCCCCGCTTCCACGACTCACCGGACACCGGCCCGCCGGTGTCTCCGCTCGCATCGGAACGGCCGATCGAGCACGAACTGAAGGAGAAACATCATGGGCATCATCAGCTGGATCATCCTCGGCCTCATCGCCGGGGCGCTCGCCAAGCTCATCCTCCCGGGCAAGCAGGGCGGCGGATGGATCATCACGATCGTCCTCGGCATCGTGGGCGCGCTGCTCGGCGGCTTCCTCAGCACGCTGTTCGGCATCCAGGACGCCGTCAACGGCATCAACATCGTGAGCATCATCGTCTCCGTCGTCGGTGCGATCGTCGTCCTCCTCATCTACGGCGCGATCGTCGGCCGCAAGTCCCGCGCGTAAGTCGCGCTCCCCGAAGGCCCCCGGCATCCGTGCCGGGGGCCTTCGGCGTTCCCGGAGCGGGCGCACCTCTGCTCAGGGGATCCGACTCCTCCTCCGCGGGGAAGCTGGATGTCCGCCGAGCGCGCAAGGGGTTGATGCTGAGAGCCGCAGGCGATGGACTGGAGGCACGACGGCGCGGCTCCACTGCGCCCTCGCCCCGACGAAAGGACGTACTCGCTCATGAGCGACGACACCGCAACGGTCCCCACGATCACCCTGAACAACGGCGTGGAGATCCCGCAGCTGGGCTTCGGCGTGTTCCAGATCGACCCGGCCGAGACCAAGGACGCGACCCTGGCGGCCCTCGAGGTCGGCTACCGCCACATCGACACCGCCGAGATGTACGGCAACGAGGCGGGCGTCGGCGAGGCCGTCCGCGCCTCCGGCCTCGACCGCTCCGAGGTCTTCGTGACCAGCAAGCTCAACAACGGCTTCCACGCCCGCGAGGACGCTCTCGCCGCGATCGACGTCACCCTCGGCGAGCTGCAGTTCGACTACGTCGACCTCTTCCTCATCCACTGGCCGCTCCCGAACGTGGGCGACTACCTGGAGACCTGGAAGGCGATGGAGGAGATCTACCGCAGCGGCAAGGCGAAGGCGATCGGCGTCTCCAACTTCCAGACCAACCACCTCAACCGGCTCCGCGCCGAGGCGACCATCGTCCCGGCCGTGAACCAGATCGAGGTGCACCCCTACCTCGTGCAGCAGGAGCTCCGCGCCTACGGCACCGAGCACGGCATCGCGACCGAGGCCTGGTCGCCGATCGCGCAGGGCCTCGTCCTCGACGACGACACCATCACCCGCATCGCGCGCAACGTCGACCGCAGCCCGGCGCAGGTCGTGCTCCGCTGGCACATCCAGCGCGGCGACATCGTCTTCCCGAAGTCGGTCACCCGCAAGCGCGTGGAGGAGAACTTCGCCCTCTTCGACTTCGAGCTCGACGACGAGGCGATGACCGACATCACGGCGCTCGACCGCGGCCACCGCACCGGCCCCGACCCCGACACCTTCAACTACATCCCGAGCTGATCCTCGGCTCCACGGAGCGCGCCCGGCCTGCAGTCATCCTGCGGACCGGGCGCGCTCGTGCGTGGGGCGGCGAGCCGAGCCGCGCACGAACAGGGCGGGTCTCGAGACGCCGCGCTGCCGCTCCTCGACCGGCACGGTCACGGGCCGACCGCACCCCTGCTGATCGAGGAGCGGGCGCAGCCCGCGTATCGGGATCCACCCCACCGACGAACAGCGCGGATCCCGATGCGCCGGGCCCGCGGGTCAGCCCTGCTGCGAGTCGCGCCAGGAGTGCTCGGGGGCGTAGCCGAGGACCTCGCGGGCGTGGTCGATCGAGAGCAGGGTGCCGGTTGTCCCGAGGTCGCCGCGCAGCTCGACGCCGGGGAACACCTCGGCCACCAGCTCGGCGTTGGGGCGCGTCATCACGGTGTCGGCCGCGGCGATGATGAAGCGGTCGAACCCGGTCGTCTCGGCGAGCAGCGCCTTCTCGACCGCCTGCGCTCCGTCGCGTCCGTCGATGTAGCCCCAGAGGTTCCACTTGCGCAGCAGCGCGTCGGAGTCGAACGACGGGAACTCGGCGTAGTCGGCCTCGTCCATGACGTTCGAGAAGCGCAGGCCCGTGATCTTCAGGTCCGGGTGCCAGCGGCACAGCTCGATCGCCATCTGCTCCTCGAGGTGCTTGGTGAGCGAGTAGACCGACTCCGGGCGCGCCGGGTACTGCTCGTCGACCGGGATGTAGGGCGGCGGGACGTCGAAGGGCAGGCCCAGCACGGTCTCGCTGGAGGCGTAGACGACGTTGCGGATGCCGGCACGGATCGCTCCGTGGAACGCGTTGAACGTCGCGATCATGTTGTTGTGGAACGTGGCGACGTCGGGCACGAGGCCCGGCGCGGGGATCGCGGCGAGGTGCACGAGCGCGTCGATGCCCTCGTACTGGTCGTTCACCGACTGCAGCGCGTCCACGACCTGGCCGTAGTCGGCGATGTCGATGCGGACGAAGCCCGCGCCGCGGTCCCCCGCACGGTCCAGGTTGAAGACCTCGTGCCCGGAGGCGCGGAGGCGGGTGACGACGTGGCGGCCGAGCTTGCCGGATCCACCGGTGACTGCGATTCTCATGCTCGAACGCTAACGGGCCTGAGCGACGAGGGACGAGGGTTGCGGATCAGCTCCGGGCATGGAGCGAGATCGCGCCGCCGACCTCGGGCGTCGTCTCGTCGGCGACGAGCTCCGTCCAGCGGCGGAGCACGGCGGCGCCGGCCGCGTCGTTCACGGCTCCGTCGACGACGAGGACCGGGTAGGGCTTCTCGGGCACGCCCTCTGCGGGCCGCACGTCGACGTGGGCGACGTCGTAGGCGTGCTCGAACAGCCAGTCGGCCATCGCGTAGTCGCTCCGGGAGTCGCCGACCGTGCGCCAGCGCTGCGGGATCGCGCCGGTCGCTCCGAGCAGCTCCACGGCGCGCTGGGCGCCGAGGTCCTTGCCGAGCCGGTTCGACTCGATGTCGGTCGAGATGACGGTCGGGTCGATGCGGAAGTCGACCGTCCCCTCCTCGTTCGGGTACCGGATGCCGCGGCGCTCGACTCCCAGGCCCGCGGCGGTCATGATCTGCAGGGCGTCGGCGTCGAACACGAGCTGGCGCTCGAGGTAGTCCTCGCTCGGCAGGTCGACCAGCTGCTCGGCCGAGACCATGGCGCGCTTGGTCTCGTCGAAGAAGACCAGGTCGTCGTAGTCGGAGCGGATCATCCGCTCGAGGTCGCGGGCCACCGGCTCGGGGATCGCGAGCGACTCGTCGACGATCGGCTCCGAGGTGCCGCGGTAGTCGACGGTGAACCAGACGGCGCCCTTCTCGCAGACGCAGACGATGCGGGCCTCGGCCGAGACGCCGCGCTCGAGGAGCGCGGGCAGGACCCGCTCGCGCAGGAACGCGTCGGAGCGGCCCGTGTTGAACACGATCGGGATGCCGGCGTTGGCCAGGGTGACGAGGTCGTCGGCGATCTCGGGGATCGAGATCGTGCGCGTGACGGGGCTCGCGATGGGCCCGTCGACGTCGAGGAGCAGGCCGAGCGGAGGGGGTGTGGAGGTCATCGTGTCCCATTCTGCCGTGCCGGGGCCGCTCGACGCCTCCGTGACCGCCTCCGCGCGGGCGGAGCGGTTCAGGAGGCGGGGACGACGAGGGTGCGCTGGGCGGTGGTGCCGTCGGGAGCGAGGACGGCGAGGGTGATCAGGGTCTCGGAGTCGCGGCAGTCGGCGGTGACGGCGGTGTAGCCGGACGCCGCGAGGTCGACGGGCTCGCCCGCGCTCGCGTCGGTGGTGCCGACGGCCAGGCGGGCGGTGGCGCCTCCGCTCGTCTCCCACGACAGGGCGAGCGGGACGGATGCGGTGCGGTCGCCCTCGCAGTCGACGGAGGCGGGGGTGGAGGCGAAGGAGACGATCGCGGGAGGAGCGTCGGATCCGGTGCCCGGCTCGGTGCCGGACGGAGCGGCGGAGACCGTCGGTGCGGGGGCGGCGGCGCCGTCGGCCGCCTCCGCGGAGCCGGGAGCGGCGGACGTCGCCGGAGCGGTCCCGGACGGCGCCGAGGACGGGCCCGCGGACGCCGTGGCTGCGCCGGGCGCTCCCCCGCCGGCGGGCCGGACGAGCAGCACGATCGCGAGGACGACGGCGACGAGTCCCAGGGCGGCGAGGACGATCCCGGTGGTGCGGGCGGAGCGGTTCAGGAGGCGGGGACGACGAGGGTGCGCTGGGCGGTGGTGCCGTCGGGAGCGAGGACGGCGAGGGTGATCAGGGTCTCGGAGTCG
>NZ_PSVA01000043.1:0-8987 GCF_002932155.1 Rathayibacter sp. AY1F9
CCGGGGCGTCGGTGCGGGGGAACGGGTCAGACGACGCGCGGGTCGGACTCCTGGGTGTCGTCCTCGGGGATGTGGACGTCCTGGACGGTCACGTTGATCTCGGCGACCTCCATGCCGGCGATGTGCTGGATGGCGTCGGCGACGGCGGAGCGCACGTCCTCGGCGACCTTCTGCAGCGGCGCGGGGTACTCGGCGACGATGGTGATGTCGGCGGCGACCTGGCGCTCGCCGACCTCGACCTTGACGCCCTGGCCGCGGTCGTCGTTGCCGATCGCACTGCGGATGGCGCCGATCGCTCGGGCCGCTCCTCCGCCGAGGGCGTGGACGCCCGGGACCTCGCGCGCGGCGATGCCGGCGACCTTGGCGATGACGCCGTCCTCGATCACGGTGCGTCCGGATCCGGTGCTGGTCTGACGGGTGGTGGTCGCGGTGGTCTCGGCCATGGTCTCCTCTTTCGCTCGGGGCCCGATCGCTCGATCAGGCGGGGTATGCAGGTAGGACGCTCCGTCGACGCCGAACGTCACGGTCGGATCCGGCCCGCCCAGGCAACTGCCAGAGAGGAGGGCCGGGCCGGGCCGGTCCTCTCAGGAACGCGGTCGACGCCCGTCGATTCGCCCTCGGCCCGGTGCTGTGGTGGCATGGAGCCGTGACCGACGCGACCGCCCCGCAGGCGCCCCTCCCCGATCGGACGGCCGCGCGCATGCGCCCGCGCGCCCTGCTCGTCCTGGCCCTGATCGGCGCGGTCGGCGGGACCCTGTCGGGCGCGTTCGGCGTCGGCGGCGGGATCGTGATGGTGCCGATGCTGATCGCGTGGGCCGGGATGGACCAGCGCCGCGCCTCCGCCACCTCGCTGCTCGCGATCGCTCCGACCTCGGTCGCCGGAGCGTTCGGCTACGCCCTCGCCGGTCAGGTCGCCTGGGTCCCGGCGGCGGTGATCGCGGCTGCGGCGATGCTCGGGGCGGTGGCCGGATCCTGGCTGCTCGCGCGGCTGCCCCTCGGCGTGCTGCGCTGGATGTTCGTGGCGCTGCTCGTGGCCGCGGCGGTGCGGATGGCCGTGTTCGGCTCGAACGACACCGGCGACGTCGCCGAGGGCTGGGGCATGTGGCCCGGATTCGCGGGGCTCGGCATCGGGATGGGCGTCGCTTCCGGCCTCTTCGGCATCGGCGGCGGAGCGATCGCCGTGCCGGTCCTGGTCGGCGCCTTCGGGCTCGCGGACCTCCTGGCCAAGGGCACCTCGCTGGCCGCGATGATCCCCACGGCGGTCACCGGCTCGATCGCGAACGCCCGGCGCGGCCTGCTCGACGTGCGCGCGGGCCTCGTGGTCGGGCTCACCGCGACGGCGTTCTCCTTCGCCGGAGTGGCGCTCTCCTTCCTCCTGCCGGCGCGCGTGTCCGGGATCCTCTTCGCGGTCCTCCTCCTGCTCGCGGCGGTGCAGCTCGCCCTCCGCGGGCGGCGCCGCTGAGCCCTGCACGACGCGGACCCCCGCCGTCAACGCCCTGTCCGATCCGTCGCAGACGCTCGTAGCGTCGTCGCGATCGGGCGCGGGCCCGGAGGGGCGGGAGCACGATGGAGCAGCAGCAGCGCGAGCAGCAGCAGCAACGCGAGCAGCAGGGCCGGCAGCAGCGGCGAGGGGGCGGCGCGAGCCTGCACCGGGACGTCGCGCCCGGAGTGCACCGGCTCGAGCACGCCTGGACGAACCTCTACCTGATCGAGGAGGCCGGCCGGCTGACCGTCGTCGACGCCGGACTCCCGAGGACGTGGCCGCACCTGGTCCGTGCGCTGGAGGTGCTCGGCCGCTCGCTCGGCGACATCGACGCCCTCGTGCTGACCCACGCGCACTTCGACCACCTCGGCGTCGCCCGCAGCCTCGTCCGGCGGGGCGTCCCCGTGCACCTGCACGCGGCCGACGAGCCGCTCGCCGCGCAGCCCTACTCCTACCGCCGCCAGCGCACCCCGTTGGTGTACCCGCTGCTGCACCCCTCCGCGATCCCGGTGCTCGGCGCGATGGCCCGTGCCGGGGCGCTCGCGGTGCCGCCCGTGCACGGGACGCTGCCGCTGACCGCCGGAGAGGTGCTCGACGTGCCCGGGTCGCCCCGCGTGCTCGCGACTCCGGGGCACACCGACGGGCACGTCTCGCTGCACCTTTCCGAGCGCGACGCGGTGATCGGCGGAGACGCCCTGGTCACGCTCGACCCCTACTCCGCGCGCACCGGCCCGCACCTGGTCGCGCGCGCCGCCACCGCCGACACGGCGCTGTCCCTCGACTCGCTGCGGGTCCTCGCCGGGACCGGGGCGCGGACCCTCCTCCCCGGCCACGGCGCGCCCTGGCGCCTGGGCGTCGCGGCGGCGGCCGAGCTCGCGGCGCGGACGCCGATCGCCTAGGGCGCGCCGCCGCAGGCCGCTCGGACGCCGGTGGCCTGCCTCTCCGAACGACCCCGCCCCGCAGCCGTGGCACCATCGGAGGTGATGTCGATCCCCGGTCCCGCATGAGCGCGGTCAGCTACCAGGCCGCGTCGATCCCCCTCCGCCTGGCCAGCGCCGGCATGGTCGTCGCCCTCCCCGTCCTCGCCGTCGAGCGTCTCGGCGACGTCGCGCTCGGCGGTGCCCTGACCGGAGCGGCGCTCTTCCCCGCCGTGATCGCCGCGCCGCTGGTCGGCACGGTGCTCGACCGGGTCCGCCGCCCCCGCCGGCTCCTGGTCGGCGCCGCGCTCACGACCGCCGTCGCCTTCGCGGTCGCCGCCTTCCTCGGCGAGGTGCCGACGCCGCTCATCGTGGTGCTGCTGCTCCTCGCGGGGCTCGCGACGCCCGTCTACATGGGCGGCATGTCGAGCTTCGTCACGAGCGCCATCCCGGAGCCGCGCCGCGCCTACGCGCAGGACTCGCTCTCGTACACGGTCGCCTCGATCAGCGGGCCGGCCATCGTGGGCCTCGCGGTCGGAGTCGGGGGAGCGCGGACCGCGATGCTCGCCATGGCGGTCCTCGCCCTCATCGGCGTCGTCGGGTCGCTCGGCCTGGCGATGGAGGCCCGTCCGGCGCCGACCGTCGGCGTGCTGCGGACGATCGTCGCGGGCGTCACCCACCTCGTGCGGCACCGTCCGATCGCGGTGGTCACCTCGGCGGGCACCCTCAGCCAGGTCGCGGGCGGAGCGGCGGGAGTCGCGGCGATCAGCCTCTCGGTGGAGCGGCTGGGCAGCACCGACGCCGCCGCGTGGATCCTGACCGCCTTCGCCGTGGGCGGCCTGCTCGGCGCCCTCGCCGTGGCGGCCCGCCGCTGGACCCGCCGTCCGCCGGCGTGGACCATGGGCGCCGCCTACATCGCGACCGGCGCCGTCCTCCTGATCGCCGTCCCCGACCTGGGCGTCGTCGTGGCGGTCGCCGCCTTCGCGGTCGCGGGCGTCTTCACGGCCCCCTCGAACGCGGCGATGCTGCTGCTGCGCGACCAGGAGAGCCCCGCCGCCGTCCGCTCGCAGGTGTTCACGATCGGCGCGGGGCTGCGCTCCGCCGCCGCGGCCGTCGGCGCCGTGCTGGCGGGAGCGGCGTCCGGCCTCGGAGCCTCCTGGCTCGTCTCGGGGATCGCCGTGGTCTGGATCGGCTCCGGCCTGCTGCTGCGCCTGTTCCCCGCGCGCGACCGCGACTGACCCGGGCCGCGCGCGGAGCGCTCGGCGGGACCGGCACCTCCGCGCGCGGGGATCGCGATCAGGCCGCGACGCCCGCCAGCGTGCCCGTGCTCGGCCCGTTCGGGTCGGTGATCATGCAGTTGATCGTGCGGTCGCCCGTGCCCCAGCTCTCGGCGGTCGGGTAGTAGTAGCTGAAGTCGTACGCCGAGTCCTGGTAGCCGATGCCGGTGAACGACTCGAACGCCGTGACGCAGTCGGTCTCGGCCTGCTCCGTCGCGACGGACTCGCCCGGGTACTCGTCGGCGTCGGCCATCGTCAGGTTCTGGAACACCTCGTAGACGTGCGGGTCGGTGCAGGGCACGGTCGGCACGTCGGTGACCTCGGTCGCCTCCTCGCTGAGCTCGCCGTTCAGGCAGTCGCCCACGCGCAGCTGGAAGACGTCGGTCGTCCCGCCCTCGGTGATCTCCCCGGTCTCGTCGTCGCGGGTCTCGCCTCCCATCAGGCCGTTCAGGCCCGAGCAGCCGGTCAGGCCGAGGGTGAGGGCCGCGCCGGCGGCCAGGGCGAGGGCGGTTCTGCGGCGGTTCATGGCGACTCCCGGGATCAGCGGTACGGAGGTGTTCCTGTGACGACTCCCAGGCTAGAGGTGCAGGGCATCCGTCCCGAGGGGGATGCACCCGATCCGGATCTCCACTTTCCGGAGTAGCGGACGCTCAGCCCGGTCCGGTCGAATGGGGTCATGGCTCAGAAGACGGTCGCAGACCAGCTCATCGCTCAGCTCATCGACGCCGGCGTCTCCCGCATCTACGGGATCGTCGGCGACTCGCTGAATCCGATCGTCGACGCGGTGCGCCGCAGCGGCGGCTCCGAGAAGGGAGGCATCGACTGGATCCACGTGCGCAACGAGGAGGCGGCCGCCTTCGCCGCCGGCGCGGAGGCGCAGCTCACCGGGCGCCTCGCCGTCTGCGCCGGCAGCTGCGGCCCCGGCAACCTGCACCTGATCAACGGCCTCTACGACGCGCACCGCTCCTCCGCCCCGGTGCTCGCCATCGCGAGCCACATCCCCAGCAACGAGATCGGCTCGTCCTACTTCCAGGAGACGCACCCGGACCGGCTCTTCGTCGAGTGCTCGAACTACCGCGAGCTGATCTCGACCGCCGCCCAGGCCCCGCGGGTCGTCAACGCCGCGATGCGCAGCGCGGTGGCGCTCCGCGGAGTCGCCGTGGTCACCCTCCCCGGCGACATCGCCGAGCTGGAAGCGGTGGACGGCTTCCCCGCGTTCGTGCTGCCGTCGACGCCCGTCCTGGTCCCCGCCGACGCCGACGTCCGCGCCCTCGCGGCCGCGATCGACCAGGCGCGGACCGTCGCGATCTTCGCGGGCGCCGGAGTGCAGTACGCGCACGACGAGGTCGTCGCCTTCGCCGAGCTGGTGGGCGCGCCCGTCGGGCACAGCCTGCGCGGCAAGGAGTGGATCCAGTACGACAACCCCTACGACGTCGGCATGACGGGCCTCCTCGGCTACGGAGCGGCGCACGCCGGCATGCACGACGCCGACCTGCTCCTCCTCCTCGGCACCGACTTCCCCTACGAGCAGTTCCTCCCTGACGCCTCGAAGGTGGTGATCGCTCAGGTCGACAGCGACGCCTCGAAGCTCGGTCGCCGCGTCAGCGTCGCGCACCCCGTCCACGGCGACGTGGCGGCGACCCTCACCGCGCTGACCCCGCTCGTGCAGCGGAAGGACCACCGCTTCCTCGACAAGACGCTGAAGAAGCACGAGAAGCTGGTCACCGGAGTCGTCGGGAAGTACACCGAGGTCGGCACGCGCAGCCCGATCCACCCCGAGCTCGTCGCGTCCACGCTCGACGGCCTGCTCTCCGAGGACGCGATCGTCACCGCCGACACCGGCATGGGCAACGTCTGGCAGGCCCGCTACATCACCCCCAACGGGAAGCGGCGCCTGCTCGGCTCATACATGCACGGCTCGATGGCGAACGCGCTGCCGCAGGCGGTCGGCGCGCAGCTCTCGCACCCGGGGCGCCAGGTCGTCTCGCTGAGCGGCGACGGCGGGCTCTCGATGCTGATGGGCGAGCTGGTCACGGTCGCCGCCTACCGGCTGCCCGTGACGATCGTCGTGTTCAACAACTCCACGCTCGGGCTGGTGAAGGTCGAGATGCTGGTCGACGGCTTCCCGGACTTCGCTGTCGACGTGCCGATGGTCGACTACGCGAAGGTGGCGGAGGCGATCGGCATCCGCGGAATCCGCGTCGAGGACCCGCGCGACGTGGAGGAGGCCCTCCGCTCGGCGCTCGCCGACGGCGGCCCGGTCCTCGTCGACGTGGTGACGGATCCGCTCGCCCTCTCGCTCCCGCCCACGATCACGGGCGCGCAGGTGAAGGGCTTCGCGCTGGCGGTCTCGAAGATCGTGATGAACGGAGGAGCGGGCGAGGCCGTCGCGCTGGCCCGCACCAACATCAAGCACGCTCTCCGATGATCGACGCCCGGGCGCTCGCGAGCGGCACCTGGTTCGTCCGGGGCTCCTCGCTGCCGCTCTGGCGCTCGCGGTCGGGGGTGGCGATCACGTACGCGCCGCTCCCGACCGGCGGGATCGGCGACGTCGTCAGCTGGCGCGGCCGCACGCGCTCGCATTACGTGGTCGGGATCGACATCCCCGACCCGCACGATCCGTCCGGCTTCCGCTGGCGCGGCGTCGAGCCGCTGACCCTCCTCGCCCGCAGCCGCTGGTCGTTCGTGGCCGCCGACGAGGAGGCGGGCTGGGCGCTCACCCGCTTCGCCCGGACGCCGTTCACGCCCGCCGGCGTCGACGTGTACGTCCGCGAGCCGCACCCGGCCCGCGGCGTCCTCGCGGCGGCGCTCGCCGCCTGCGCCGCCGACCCGCGCACGTCCGCGCTGCGCCCGCGCCTCTTCGAGGTCGCGCCCTGACTCCTGAGCGCGCGCCCTCCCGTGAGGCGTCACGAACGGTCGCCATCCCGCTCGGATGACGACCGTTCGCGACCCCTCGGCGGTCGTCGATGCGGGGACCGTTCGGCGAGTGCTCGTCGCAGGCGCTCGACGGAGCGCTCGGGGTGCGGGACGAACTCGGCGCCGACGATGCGGACGACGCGGACGACGATCGAGGCTGGGTCGTCGTAGCGGCCGAGGTCGCGCGCGAAGCGCCGGTTGCTGGTGCGGTGATCGTCGCCCTCGTACTCCCACGCGACCCGCTCCGCGGGGTACCAGCCGTCCGGCCGCCCGACGAAGACCCCGTCGGAGTCGAACAGCGGCTCCTGCAGCACCGGCTCCGGAAGGCCCGCCCGCACCGACGCGAGCCGGAACCGCGACTCCTGTCGCGACTCCGCCCCGTCCCGCACCAGAGCGAGCGCGGCGCGGAGCCGCACCGAGCCCCGACCGCGGAAGGACGACACGCGCTCCCGCAGGTCGGGCAGCGGCACCCAGGGCCGTCGATCGGCCGGATCGCCGACGACCGGCGTGCGCACCAGCGCGTCGCCCACCGCGACGAGGTCGTCCGGCTCGAGGAGCGCGGAGAGATGGCAGAAGAGCGAGGCCGGATCGGTGAGGGGCAGTCCGCGGCGCAGGACGCGGCGGACGTCGGGATCGGCGAGGGCGTGGCCGACGACGTTCCGGTGCCGGGGAGCGCGTCCCGGCCGGCGGACGCTGACGTGCACCGGCTCGTCCGCAGCGGCGGGCGGGAGGTCGAGCGGCCAGAGCCGCGCCGCCGTCACGTGGCTCAGGAGAGCCTCCGGACCGACCAGCGCGAGGAGCGCCTGCGCGCGCAGGCGCAGGTCGGGGTCGGGGTCGGCGGTGCGGACCCCGTGGAAGGGCCGGTGGAGGTCGGAGCTGCGGAGCCGCCCGCGGCTCAGTCCGCTCGCGCGAGCGTCAGCGACGGTGAAGGCGCGGCCGCGGAGTCCGATCGGAAGCGGCGAGGGATCGTGCATCCGGCCACTGTCCCGCCTCCCGATCCTCGTGAACCGGTTCTCCACAGGTCGGATCCTGCGCCCACCCCGCTCGACCGCGTCCATGCGTCACGAACGGCCGTCATCCCGCTCGGATGACGACCGTTCGTGACGCCTCGGCGGGCCCCTGAAGCCCGCCGGGCGCGTCACTCGCCGAGCGTGATCGCCTGCGCCTCGACGAGCTCGGGCTCGGGCTCGTGGGCGTCGGCGCGGGCGAGGGTGCGGCGTCCGAGCAGCACGATCAGCGCGGCGACGGCGACCGCTCCGGCCGCGGCGTACATCGGGAAGGCCGGCGAGATCGCGGCGGCCAGGGCGGAGGCGGCGGGCGGGGCGATCGCGCCGCCGAGGAAGCGGACGCCGGAGTAGGCGGACGAGGCGACGGAGCGGGGCAGGTCGGTCGCCTCCATCACGCACTCGGTGAGCACCGTGTTGACGACTCCGAGCAGCAGGCCGCCGACGATGATGCAGACGATCAGGCCGACGCGCGACGAGATCACGAGGCCGCCGGCGATCAGGTCGAGCGCGAGCAGAAGCAGCACCGAGCGCAGCACGACGGTGCGCGGGAGGCGCCGGGTGAGCAGCGGAGCGACGAACACGGAGGTGACCGCCACGCCCAGGCCCCAGCCGAAGAACGTGAAGCCGAGGCCCATCTCGTCCAGCCCGAGCGGGTAGGGCGTGTAGGCGAGCAGCACGAAGAAGCCGATGTTGTAGAACAGGGCGGCGCCCGCCAGCGTGCGGATGGCCGGGACCTTGAGGGCCGCGAAGGGCGCCGAGAGCGGAGTCGGAGCGGGCTTCGGGCCGTCCTCGCGCAGGAGCGTCGCGATGGCGATGAAGCCGACGGCCATCAGCACGGCGGTCCCGAAGAACGGGCCGCGCCACGAGACGCTGCCGAGAAGCCCGCCGAGCAGCGGGCCGACGGCGATGCCGATGCCCAGAGCGGCCTCGTAGAGCACGATCGCCGCGGAGGAGCCTCCGCTCGCCGCGCCGACGATGGTCGACAGCGCGGTCGAGATGAACAGCGCGTTGCCGAAGCCCCAGCCCGCGCGGAAGCCGATGACGCCCTCGACGCTGCCCGCCGTGCCGGCGAGCGCGGCGAACACCACGATCAGCACCAGGCCGATCATGAGGGTCTTCTTGGCGCCGATGCGGCTGGAGAGCCAGCTGGTGAAGAACATCACGACGCCGGTGATGACGAGGTAGCTCGTGAAGAGCAGCGAGGTCTCGGTCGGAGTCGCCTGCAGGCTCTCGGCGATGGCCGGGAGGATCGGGTCGACCAGGCCGATCCCCATGAAGGCGATCACCGCGGCGAAGGCGACGGCCCAGACGGCCAGCGGCTGCTTCAGGATCGAGCCCTGGGCGGGCGAGTGGGGGGAGGTGGTCACGGCGTGGGGCCTTTCTCGGG
>NZ_PSVA01000044.1:0-6215 GCF_002932155.1 Rathayibacter sp. AY1F9
CTGGTCTGAGCGGAGGGGCGGGGCTCTTCTCGACAGTCCAGGAGTCGTCGCAGTCGCGCTCGAGTGCGACGACTATCGGCGTTTCGAGGGGGCGGGGCGCGACGTCCGCCCGTTGACTTCCCAGGTGCGCGGCCGTGCTCGCGGGTGCGGGGGCGCTCGCCGGCTCGAGGTCCGTCCTCCTCCGGCTCCTGCTCCGTTCTCCTCCGGCTCCCGCGACTGTCCAGGAGTTGTCGCACTCGAGCTCGAGTGCGACGACTTCTGCGCACTCGGCGACGACCGCTGGGACAGGCCCGGCGGCTCGCGACCACGCGGAAGCGGCCGTACTGGAGCGCGAGCACGGCGACTTCGGAGGACTGGCGACCGGCTCGAGTGCGCGGGTCCGCGAGTGCTCAGGAGTTGTCGCAGTCGACGCCGAGTGCGACGACTTCTGGACAGTGGGGGGAGGGGCTCCGGGTGAGGGCTCGCGAGTGCTCGGGAGTCGTCGCAGTCGACGCCGAGTGCGACAAGTTCTGGACGGTGGGGGAGGCTCCGGGGTGAGGGCTCGCGAGTGCTCAGGAGTTGTCGCAGTCGAGGCCGAGTGCGACAAGTTCTGGACAGTGGGGGAGGCTCCGGGGTGAGGGCTCGCGAGTGCTCAAGAGTTGTCGCAGTCGACGCCGAGTGCGACGACTTCTGGACAGTGGGGGAGGCTCCGGGGTGAGGGCTCGCGAGTGCTCAGGAGTTGTCGCAGTCGCGGCCGAGTGCGACGACTTCTGGACAGTGGGCGGCGTCCGAGCAGGGTCAGGGACCCCGGCAGCACCCGTCAGGGACCCCGGCGGCACGCATCCGGGGCCCCGGCGGCGCGCGTCGCGCCCGGCGCCCGCGACCTAGGGTGAGGGCATGCATCCGCTCGACGCCCAGGACCCGCTCGCGCACTGCCCCGAGCTGTTCGTCCGCACCCCCGAGGTCCGCTCCTACCTCGACGGCAACTCGCTCGGCCGGCCGCTGCGCGCGAGCGTCGCCCGGCTCGCGCGGTTCGCGGAGGAGGAGTGGGGCGGCCGCCTCATCCGCGGCTGGGAGGAGGGCTGGCTCGACATGCCGCTCGAGGTCGGCGACGCCCTCGGCTCCGCGGTGCTGGGAGCCGCGGCCGGCCAGACGGTCGTCGCCGACTCCACGACCGTCCTGCTCTACAAGCTCGCCCGCGCGGCGATCGCCCGCCAGGCGGAGCAGGGGCGCGACGAGATCGTCGTGGACACCGACAACTTCCCCACCGACCGGTACGTGCTGGAGGGCATCGCGGCCGAGACCGGCAGCACGCTCCGCTGGATCGACTCCGACCCCGGGAGCGGCGTCGGCCCCGACGACCTCGCCCCGGTGCTCGGCGAGCGGACGTCGCTGGTGCTGCTCAGCCACGTCGCGTACCGCTCGGGGTTCCTCGCCGACGCCGCGGCGATCACCGCTCAGGCGCACGAGGCCGGCGCGCTCGTGCTCTGGGACGCCTCCCACTCCGTCGGCTCGGTGCCGCTCGAGCTCGACGCGTGGGGCGCGGACCTCGCGGTCGGCTGCTCCTACAAGTACCTCAACGGAGGCCCGGGGGCGCCCGCGTGGGCGTACGTCGCCTCCCGGCACCAGGGCTCGCTCGCGCAGCCGGTGCAGGGCTGGATGGGCGTCGCCGACATGTTCGAGATGGGCCCCGGCTACCGTCCGGCCGAGGGGATGCGGCGCTTCCTCAGCGGCACCCCGCCGATCACGGGGATGCTCGCGATGCAGGACATGATCGCGCTGATCGCCTCGGTGGGCATGCCCGCGGTGCGCGCGAAGTCGGAGGCGATGACGGCGTACGCGCTGGAGCTGGCCGACGCGTGGCTGGTGCCGCGCGGGGTGCGGGTGGCGACTCCGCTCGACCCCGCCCGGCGCGGCTCGCACGTGACGATCGCGCACGAGTCGTTCGCCGGCCTCGTCCCGCGGCTGCAGGCGGACGGGATCGTGCCGGACTTCCGCCGACCCGACGGCATCCGGATCGGCCTCTCGCCGCTGTCGACCACCTTCGCCGAGCTGGAGCTGGGCATGGCGGCCGTCCGGGACGCGCTGGACTGAGCGGGGCCGGGGCTCGGCGGGGCGGGTGTTCCCGACCCCGCCCCCCTGCCCTCACCGCGCGTCGCGCGTCCGTCGGGTGCTCTCCTTCTGCAGGGCCTCGACGAGCTCGGCCTTCGTCATGCGCGAGCGGCCGGAGACGTCCAGGCGCTTGGCGAGGTCCATCAGGTGCGCCTTGGTCGCGTTCGCGTCCACTCCGCCCGCCGTCTCGCCCCCGGGGGAGCGGCCGTGGCCCTCGGCGCGGGAGTCGGAGGGGCCGCTCTCGGCCTTGCGCTCCCAGTGGTCGCCGACCTTCTCGTACTCGTGCTTCAGCGCGGCGAACGCCGTGCGGTGGGCGCGCTCGCCGTCGCCGTAGCTGTCGACGGCCGAGTCGTGCGCGGCCGACCAGAGCTTCTGCGCGTGCTCGTCGGAGCGCTCGATGGTGGACGGGATCTGTTCCTCGCGGGGCATGGCGGCCTCCCTCTCGTCCTCCGACGCTACGTCGGGTCGGAGGCGCCGGTCACCCCGTTGACGAGCGCTCGGCGGGCGCCTCCGTCCCCGGAGCGCACTCGGGAGGCCGCTGCCGGTGTTCTCACCGGGCCGACGCCGATGATGGGGCGATGTTCATCCCGACCAGAGCCGCCGGTCTCGAGGCGCTCGACGACTTCGTCGCCCGCGCGGGCTCCGCCTACGCCCGCGACCGCAACCACGACCTCGGACCGTCCCGGGACAACGTCTCCGGACTCTCGCCCTACCTCCGCCACCGCCTCGTCACCGAGCGGGAGGTCGTCGCCGCGGTCCTCGCGCGGCATCGCCTGACCGCCGCGGAGAAGTTCGTCCAGGAGGTGTTCTGGCGCACCTACTGGAAGGGCTGGCTCGAGCAGAACCCGGACGTCTGGCGCCGCTACCGCCGCGAGGTGGCGGACTCCTCCGCGGGCGATCCTCCGCCCGGGTACCTCGACGCGATCGGCGGACGCAGCGGCATCGACGCGATGGACGCGTGGGTGAGCGAGCTCGTCGAGACCGGGTACCTCCACAACCACACCCGCATGTGGTTCGCGAGCATCTGGATCTTCACCCTCGGACTGCCCTGGCAGCTCGGCGCCGACTTCTTCTACCGGCACCTGCTGGACGGCGACGCCGCGTCCAACACCCTGTCGTGGCGATGGGTCGCCGGCCTGCAGACTCCGGGCAAGACCTACCTCGCCTCCGCGTCCAACATCGCGCGCTACACGGAGGGGCGCTTCTCGCCGAGCGGCCTCGCCACCACGGCCCCCGCGCTCACCGAGGAGCCCTTCCCGCCGCGGACACCGCTCGAGCAGGACGACGTCGTGGGGACCGTCGGCGCCCGCCCCGGCCTCCTGCTGCACGAGGAGGACCTCGAGGCGGAGAGCCTGCTCGCCGAGCAGCCGGGTCTGGCCGAGCGCCTCGTCGCGTGCGCCGTCGCCGGGGACGCGGGCGGGCGCTCGCCGTCCGGAGTCTCCGACGCGGTCGCCGCCTTCACCGCCGCGGCGCTCGCCGACGCCGCCGAGCGCACCTCCGACTCCAGCGGTCGGCCGGCGAGGGTGCTGGCGGACGCGCGTGCCGCGACGGTCGTCGACTGGGCGGTGTCCGAGCGGATCGACACCGTGGTCGTTCCGTACGCTCCGGTCGGGCCCGTCGGCGAGCGGGTGGAGGCGCTCCGCTCGGCTCTCGCCGACGAGGGGGTCGCGCTCGTCACCGTGCGCCGCCGCTGGGACGGCGCGGCGTGGCCGTCGGCGTCGCGGGGGTTCTTCCCGTTCCGGAAGCGGATCCCGGCGCTGGTGCGCGACGTCGTCGAGCCCGCCGACGCGGCCCGCCTGTTCTGAGCGGCGTTCCGAGAGCCGCGTCCCGCGAGCTGCGTCCTGTGGGCCGCGTCCCGCGAGCTGCGTCCTGTGAGCCCCGTCCCGCGGAACCTGCCTGGTCCCGCGGGGCGGGTGCCGCTCAGCCGAGCAGGCGGTCGCGGAGGAAGTCGCTCGCGAAGCGGCCCGAGGGGTCCCACTCGGAGTGGAGGGTGCGCCACTCCTCGAGGTGCGGGTAGAGCGGCGCGATCTCGTCGGCTCCGGCGAGGAAGTGCTTGCCCCAGTGCGGCCGGGCGCCGAGCGGCAGCAGCGCGCCCTCGACGGCGGGGAGCACGGCGTCGACGCCGGCGCGGTCCTTCTTGAAGGTGAAGTGCACGCCGACGCTGTCGCGGCCTCCGGCGGGGGAGAGCCACTGGTCGTCGCCCGCCATGGTCCGCAGCTCCGTGATGAGCAGGACGTCGTCGATCCGCTCGCCGATCGCGCGCAGCGCCACGATCGCCTCGCGGACGTTCGCGCGCGGCACCATGTACTCGCTCTGGATCTCGTCGCCCGCGCTCGGCTCGCGGTCGAGGCGGAAGTGCGGCAGGCGCTCGGACCACGGTCCGACGGAGCCGCCGAACGGGTTCAGGTTGGAGTCGACACCCTCCGAGACGGCGAAGAGGCTCGCGGAGGCGGCGACCGCGCCCAGGTGCGTCGCGTCGACGTCGGCGACGGATCCAGCCGCCACCTTGGTCTTCAGCCACAGCTGCTCCACCGTCGGCGAGGACCAGTGGGTCATGAGGCTGACGCTGTAGGCGGAGGAGGTGATCGCGTCGAAGTCGTCGAGCACGCGCTCCCAGGGCAGGTCGACGAACGCGTCCTGGCGGACGTCGAAGGTCGGCTGGATGTCGAGGGTCACGCGGGTGACGATGCCGAAGGCGCCGAGGCCGACGACGACGCCCTCGAAGCCCGGCTCCCCGCGGCGGATCGTGCGCAGCGAGCCGTCGGCGGTGACGAGCTCGAGCGCCGAGACGGCGGAGGAGAGGTTCGCGTTGCGGTCGCCCGAGCCGTGGGTGCCGGTCGCGATGGCGCCGGCGACCGAGATGTGCGGGAGCGAGCCCATGTTGTGCAGGGCGTAGCCGTTGCTGTGCAGGTGTGCGGCGACGACGCCGTAGCGGGTGGCGCCGCCGACGGTGACGGTGCTCGCCTCGGCGTCGATCGCGGGGTCGGAGGCCAGGCGGCCCAGGTGCAGCAGTGCGCCGGGGGTGTCGGGCAGGGAGTTGAAGGAGTGGCGGCTGCCGAGGGCGCGGACGCGCTCGTTCTCGCGGACGAGGCGCTGCACCTCCTCGACGGACTCCGGCTCGATGATGGCGGCGGCGCGGTACTCGTAGGTGCCCGCCCAGTTGCTCCGTGAGGTCATGGGTCCATTCTGCCGGGTGCGCGGGGGATTTGTTGTTGGTTGCAACGAATGGCCTGGTAGCGCACGGGACGCGGCAGGACGGAACGGCGTGGATTTTGTTCGGGGCGCGCTCCGGGCCCCTGCCGGGGAGGACGGCGATGACCGCGCGCAGACGATCCCGCTCCGATCTGTTCCGGATGTGCGTGAGCCTCTTGGTCACGATCGTGGTGGTGCTGCTCGTCCTGGCGACGGGGACACCCGCTCCGGGCGACGGGGCCGTCGATACGACGGCGACCCTCGTTCCGGTGTACCTGCTCGGCCGGCCGCTCTCCACCGCCCTCTCCGTGGGCTGGAGCGCCGCCTCGTACTCGCGCCTCGACGAGCAGGCGCTGCGAAGCGCCGCCGAGGAGGAGGCGCGCGGCGAGCGGCGCCTCCTCTCGCGGATGGCGGGAGCGACCGGGGTGACCGGCACGACGCTGCCGGCGGCGCTGCCGGCGGCGGTGCCGGCGATCGTGGTCACGGTGGCGATCGCGCAGAGGACGGAGTCCCGCAGCGAGCCCCTCTCCCTCGCCGCCGCCCTGCTCGCCGTCGCGAGCTCGTGGGTGCTGATGGTCCTCTCGGTCGCACAGGCCTGCCTGCGCCTCGAGTCGCGGTCGCCCCGGCGGTCGCAGGTGCGCTTCGCCTTCGAGGAGGCGCCGCACTTCAGTGACGACGCGACCCTCGCGCTCCTGCTGTCCACGACGGCGGCCACGGTCTCGGCCGAGATCCGCTCGAGAGGGCTGGCGCCTGGTGCGCGCGAACGTCGTCATCGCGTCCGCCTTCGACTCGGTCGTCATCGCGATGACGGTGTCACTGCTGTTCGGCGGACTCACGGCCTGAGACGGCGGGAGCGGAGCGTCCGCGGGGCCGGGGGCGGTGGTGTCGGTGCTGCCGATGGTGCTGCTGTTCCTGTGCTTCCAGCGCTACTT
>NZ_PSVA01000045.1:0-5381 GCF_002932155.1 Rathayibacter sp. AY1F9
GCGCATCCGTCGGCGGCGTCGGTGCCGAGCCGTCGCTCGGGGGCGTCGGAGCGGTGCCCTCGGCGGGCGCGTCGGTCGACGGCGCACCGGTGGACGGCGCACCGGTCGAGGTGGAGTGCAGCGGTGTGGCGCTGGAGGTCGGCGTGCTCGACGGCGTCGCGGCGAACGCGGCGGTCGAGCCGAGCGCGACGAGTCCGAGGGCGCCGACAGCGATGCCGATGGTCAGGGCGCGCTTCTTCGGACGGCGCGGCCCGAAGCTCGAGCCCTTCTCGGCGGGGGTGGTCGACTCGGTCATGGGTGTCTCCTCGTTCCGGCCCGGTGCCGACCCCGTTCGGGATCGGTTGCGGCCGGTTCCATCTCAGATTCGAAGGCGAATCTGAAGCCGGACTTAAGAACAGACCCTCCACAGCAGACGCCGGGTGCGCCCCGATCCGCGGCCCCTAGGTTCGACCACATGCCCTCCTCCGCCCGCGTGCTCCTCATCGAGGACGACGACGCCATCCGCTCCTCCGTCGAGACCGCGCTGCGCAGCGCGCGCTTCACGGTCCGCGGTCTCGTCTCCGGCGAGGACCTCGCCCGCGAGCTGAGCACCTTCGCTCCGGACCTGGTGATCCTCGACTGGATGCTCCCCGGCCCGAGCGGCATCGTGCTCGCCGAGCGGATCCGCCGCAGCAGCGACGCGGCGGTGATCATGCTCACCGCCCGCGACGCCGTCGACGACCGCCTCCGCGGCTTCGACGAGGGCGTCGACGACTACGTGGTGAAGCCGTTCGTGCTCGCCGAGCTCGTCAAGCGCGTGACCGCCGTGCTGCGCCGCCGCGGCCGCATCCCGTCCGTCGTCGAGATCGGCGACCTCGTCGTCGACCCGGAGTCGGGCCGCGCCCGCCGCGGCGGCGTCGCCCTCGACCTCACCGCGACCGAGTTCCGCCTCCTCGCCTTCCTCGCCGGGAACCGCGGCCGCACCCTCACCAAGACCCAGATCCTCACGCAGGTCTGGGGCTACGACCACGTCGACCCGAACCTCGTCGAGGTGCACCTCAGCTCCCTCCGCAAGAAGATGGAGGCGCACGGCGACCGCCTCGTGCACACCGTCCGCGGCCTCGGCTACCGGGTGGAGGCGTGAGCCGCTCCCAGCCGGGCGCCCTGCGGACCGGCTCCCTCCGCCTCCGCACCGTCCTGGCCGTGCTCGCTCTGCTGGCCGTGCTGCTCCTGGCCCTCTCGGCGACGGTGCAGGCGGTGCTCGGCGAGCGCCTCCGCGACCAGATCGAGGAGCGGCTGCAGGACCGCGCCTCCGCCGCCGCCGCGCTGGTCGGCACGATCGCCGACGACGCCCTCGCCTCGCGCCTCTCGGCGCAGGGCGTCTCGGTGCGGATCACGAGCCCCGAGGGCGAGGACGTCGTGGCCGGGCCGAGCCCGGAGCAGCTGCGACTGGGCCCGGGAGCCGCCGACCAGCTCGGAGAGCCGCCGTCGCCGCCCGGCACGAGCTCCTCCTCCGGAGCCGTCCCGCCCCGAGCCGCGTCCGCCGCCGTCACCGTCGTCTCGAGCAGCGTCGCCGCCGACGACGAGCTGATCACCCTCGAGTCGACCCTCAGCGACGGCACCCGCCTCGAGCTCACCAGCGAGGCCGGATCGGTGGGCAGCACCCTCGCGCAGCTGAACGGGATCCTGCTCGCCGCGTCGGCCGTGTTCCTCCTGCTGGCCGCCCTCGCGCTGATCGTCGTGGTCCGCGCGACCCTCCGGCCCCTCGAGCGGATGACCGACGTGGCCCGCGACATCGCGCACGGCGACCGCGGGCGGCGGCTGCGCCCCTCCCGTCCGCGGACCGAGCTCGGCCGCACCGCGACCGCGTTCGACGAGATGCTCGACGACCTCGAGCAGGCCGAGCGCAGCGCCCTCGCCGCCGAGGCGACGGCCCTCGCGGCGGAGCAGCGGATGCGCGCGTTCGTCTCGGACGCCGCGCACGAGCTGCGGACGCCGGTCGCCGGCATCCAGGCCGCCGCCGACGCGCTCGTCCGCGGCGACGGCGGCGAGCAGGAGCGCGAGCGCCTCTCCGTGCACGTCGTGCGGGAGTCGCTGCGCGCGGGCCGCCTCATCCAGGACATGCTGCTGATGGCGCGGCTGGACGAGGGCCTGGCTCTGGAGTCGCGTCCGCTGGACCCGGCGGGCGTCGCCGAGGCCGCGATCGAGCGCCAGGAGCTGCGCCGCCCGGGCCTCGCGATCGAGCTGCACCGGCCCGCCGAGCCGCTCCTGGTCAGCGCCGACGCCGACCGGCTGGCTCAGGTGCTCGGCAACCTCCTCGAGAACGGTGCCCGCTTCGCCCGCTCCCGGATCGACGTCGCCGTCGAGGCGGCCGCCGACTCCGTCACGATCACCGTCGACGACGACGGCCCCGGCATCGCCGAGGCCGACCGCGAGCGCGTCTTCGACCGCCTCGTCCGCCTCGACGACGCCCGCAACCGCGCCGACGGCGGCTCGGGCCTCGGCCTGCCGATCGCGCGCGGGCTGGCCCGGGCCCTCGGCGGCGACCTCGTGGCGGAGGCGGGGCCCGTCGGCGCCCGCTTCCGGGTGACGCTGCCTCGCGCGGGGTGACGCCGCCCCGCTCCCCCTAGGCTCGACGGGCGCGCGGGCCCCGCTCCGCCGGGACGGCAGGAGTGGCTCCATGGACAGGGACGACGCGGAGCAGCGTGTCCGGCAGGCCCGCGACGAGGCCCCGAGGTTCGGGAGCGGTCCCCTGCTCGCCACCTTCACCGTCCGCCACCGCCGCGGACTCGACGTCGCCTTCGTGCTCGACGGCGCCGACGGGGACTTCCAGATCGGCATGGGCGCCGCGTCCGACGACTTCCGGAGCGTCCTCACCGTCGGCGTCGACCGCGAGGACGGCCGCATCCGCGGCGTCTCCAGCTGGACCGTCGACGGCCGCGAGAGCCGCGTGCCCGTGCGGATCCTGCACCGCTCCGCCACCGTGATCATCGTGGAGGCCGCTCCCCTCCCCCTCGACCGGCGCCCGTCCTCGCTCAAGTGCTGGTCCTTCCTCCGCCGGGCCTCCGCCGACCACCACTCCGACGTGCTCGGCTTCGTGTCCCCCGACCTGGCCGACCTCCCCCCGGTCCGGCTCCTCACCGATCCGCGGGCGCGGCGCGGGCGCTGAGCCGGCCTCGCGCGCGAGGGGACGGATCCCCGCCCGACCCGCAGGCGCCGGTGCGATCATGCGCTGACGTGATCCCGCCCGGAGGTCCGCCCGACCCGGAGGAGCGCTCGTGACGCAGGAGGTGCAGTCGACCCGGCTGCGGTCGCTCGGGAGCGAGGCGTTCTTCGGGGCGACGGTGGTCGTCGCGGCGGCGTGGTCGGGCGCCCGGGCGTTCCAGCTCTACGGAGGGTGGGGCGTGGTGCTTGCGGTGGCCGCGGTGATCGTCGCGGGGCTCGGCTTCGGGATCCGACGGCGCGTCGAGGAGCGGTGGTCCCGACCGATCCTCGAGAGGCTGCGGGCCGAGCATCCGGACGGCGGCGTCACCGCGGTGCTGAACACTCCGGAGACACTGGCCTCGCTGCGGACGCTCGCGGTCGCCGGAGCCGCGGTCGACCTCCCGGCGCTGCGCGCGGCGAAGCCGGACCCCGTGCTGCTGGCCGTCGTCACCGCGAGGGCGCTCTCGCTGTTCCGTGCCGACGCGGACCTCTCGCCGATCGCGTTCCTGCCCCTCACCGCCGGGGACGCCCCCGAGTCGGTGACGGGCTACCACCACGGTCACGCGCTCGCGGCTCCCGTTCTCACGGTCCGGCAGCAGGGGACGGAGCAGCGGCTCGCCCTCTTCCCCGCCGACGGCGCGCGGACGATCACCGGTGTCCTCGGCCGCTGAGCGAGGCCCGCTGCGCATCGCCGGGAGTCTCCGCCCCGCGGCGGATCCGGCAGCGCCGCGCCGCGCGTAGCGTCGGGCGATGGACATGTCACTGCTCGGCACCAGCGTGGTCGCCGCCCTGTGCGGGGCCGCGTATCTCGGAGTCGCGATCCTCGCGGTCGCGCAGGTCCTCCGCTCCGGCCTCGATCCCCTGCGGAAGGGCCTGTGGACGATCGCCGTCGTGGTGGCGCCCTTCCTGGGGTCGATGGCGTGGTTCCTCGTCGGGCGGCCCGGAGCGCGAGCCTGAGACGCGGCTCAGCCCGCACCCATGCCTACGATCACCGATCGCGCAAGCACCTGCTCGCGGGGCGCCCGCGCGTCAGCATGAGCGGGATGGACACGATCGAGGAGGCGGGCGCCTGGGCGCGCGCTCTGGTGCGCCGCGAGTTCGGCGTCGGCCTCGTCGACCTGGAGCCCGTCGTCGGCGGACTCGACCACGGAGCGCGCGTCTGGTGCGCGGCCGACGGCTCCGGGGCGCTGTGGAGCGTCAAGGCGTCGGCCCGCGACGGGCGCTTCGGCCTCGCGCTCTCGGCGTCGCTGGGAGAGGCGGGGGTGCCGGGCGTCGCGGCGCCGCACCGCGCCTCCGACGGGCGCCCCTGGGTGGAGGACCGTGGGCTGCGGGTCTCGGTCGCGCCGTGGATCCTCGGCGAGGACGCCGTCGACTCCGGCGAGGACGCCCTCGACTGGGAGGGGTTCGGCGCGGTCCTGCGCTCCGTGCACGACGCCGAGCCGCCGACCCTCGCGCCTCCCGTGCGGCGGGGCATCCGCCGCGTCCGCCGTCCGCTCGCCGACCTCCTCGCCGAGACCGACGAGAGGATCGACGCGCAGCCGGAGTCCCGCCCCCTCCTCACCGCGCTGTGGCGCGGTAACCGCTCCCGCCTCGACGCCCTCGCCGGCGCCGAGCGGCGGCTGAAGCGCGCCCGCACGCCCACTTCCCGCGTGCCCCTCCACGGCGACCCGCATCCCGGCAACGTCGTCATCGACGAGAGCGGCCGCCCCTGGCTGATCGACTTCGACGAGGCCACCGTCGCCCCGCGGGAGGCCGACCTGCTCCTGATCGAGCTGGGCGTCATCTACTCGCGGCCGATCAGCGACGTGCAGCGCTCGGCGTTCCGCGCGGGCTACGGCGAGGCCCTGATCGACGACGAGCGGATCGTCCGCTTCGGCTGCGTCCGCGCGGTCGAGGACGTGGCCGCCACTGTCGCGCTGGCCCTCGCCGACCCGGAGCCGGAGGAGCGCGAGGCCGCCCCCGTGCCCGCCTCCCGCCTCGGCCGCGCCGCCTCGGCGCTGCCCGTCCCCACTCCGCTCGACCTGCTCGCCGGCCAGCTCGGCCCGCACGGCCTCGTCTCGCTCGTCGAGACCGCCCTCCGCCGCCCCGCCTGACGCGGCCCTCCGAAGCCGCTGCAGCCGGTGAGGGCGGCGGTCGACGCCAGGACGGCGGCGAGAGGGATGAATCGTCTGCGCATGGGTGGTCTCCTGCTGTGAAGG
>NZ_PSVA01000046.1:0-5325 GCF_002932155.1 Rathayibacter sp. AY1F9
GCGCGGCGCACCCCCGACACGATCGCCATCCGCGTCGGCGAGCAGGCCGTCGACTACGCGACCCTCTGGCGGCAGACCCGTGCCTACGCCGGAGCCCTGCGCGCCCAGGGGATCGGACCGGGCGACCGCGTGGCCCTGCTGGTCCCGAACGTCCCCGACTTCCCCCGCGGCTACTTCGCCGTCCTCGCGCTCGGCGCCGTGGTGGTCCCCGTGCACGCCCTGCTCAAGCACGACGAGATCGCCTACGTCCTGCGCGACTCCGGAGCCGTCGCGCTCGTGTGCGCCGCTCCGCTGCTCGCCGAGGGGGCCGCCGGAGCGGACCTCGCCGACGTTCCCGTGCTGAGCGTGATGGTGCCCGACGGCACCGCCTCGCCCCTCCCGCGCCTGGAGGACCTCGCCGCGGAGGCGACCCCGATCGACGGCTACGTGCCCCGCTCCCCCTCCGACACGGCGACGATCCTCTACACCAGCGGCACCACCGGCCGTCCGAAGGGGGCGGAGGGGACGCACTTCGCGATCGTCTCGCAGTCGGACGTGCTGCTGATGAACACGTTCGACCTGCACCGCGGCGACGTGGTGCTCGGGGCGCTGCCGCTCTTCCACACCTTCGGGCAGGTCTGCGCGATGAACACGGCCTTCCGCACCGCCGCGACGGTCGTCCTGGTGCCGAAGTTCGACGGCGACGCCGCGCTCGAGGCGATGATCGCCCACGGCTGCACGGTCTTCGAGGGCGTGCCCACGATGTACGTCGCCCTGCTCGACGCCGCGACCCGGCGCGAGGACCGGCCGCCGCTGCGCTACGCGGTCTCGGGAGGCGCCGCCCTGCCCGTCGCCGTGATCGAGCGCTTCCGCGAGGTGTTCGGCGTCGAGATCTACGAGGGCTACGGGCTCACCGAGACCTCCCCGGTCGCCACCTTCAACCACGTCGGAGTCCCGCCGCGGCCGGGCACGGTCGGCACGCCGATCTGGGGCGTCGAGGTCGAGGTCGCCCGCCCCGACGTGACCGACCGCGTCGAGCTGCTCCCCCGGGGCGAGCTCGGCGAGATCGTGGTGCGCGGGCACAACCTGATGAAGGGGTACCTCGGCAACCCGGCGGCGACCGCGGAGGCGGTGATCGACGGCTGGTTCCGCACCGGCGACCTGGGCACGAAGGACGAGGAGGACTACATCCGCATCCTCGACCGCACGAAGGACATGATCATCCGCAACGGCTACAACGTGTACCCGCGCGAGGTCGAGGAGGTGCTGATCGGGCACCCGGCCGTGCAGAACGCGGCGGTCTTCGGGATCCCGGACGAGCGCCACGGCCAGGAGGTGATGGCCGCGGTGATCCTCGCCCCGTCGGCGACCGCCACCGCGGAGGAGCTGATCGCCTACGCGAACGAGCACCTCGCCGCCTTCAAGTTCCCCCGCCGCGTCGAGTTCGTCGACGCCCTCCCGCTCGGGCCCAGCGGCAAGATCCTCAAGCGGGAGCTCGTCGCGCGCTACGCCGGCTGACCCCTTTCGCGAGATGCCACTCGGGTGAGCCCGCCACGGCGTGCCTCCCACTCGAGTGGAATCTCGCGGACGGCGACCAGAGGGCACACGGGAAGGGACGGACGTCAGCCGAGCAGGGACCAGACGGTCCCGGCGAGGACGGTGCCGACCGCGGCGCCCGCTAGGACCTGAGCGGGGGTGTGCGCACCGAGGCGCACCCGCGACCAGAGCACCCAGAGGACGATGGGCACGCTGATCAGCAGGGAGAGCGGTCCGTAGGCGATCAGCACGACGACGGCGCAGGTGGCGACCACCGCCGCGTGCCCGGACAGCTTCCAGACCAGGTTGACCACGCCGACGGCGAGCACCACGGCCACCGTCACCACGCCGAACGTGGTCACCGCGGCAGGAGCGCCGAGCGCGGCGAGCAGCACCAGTCCGGCCGCGATCGACACCAGCGCCAGCGCGATCGGCAGCGCCCGCTCGCGCCGGTCGGGCACGTGATGGTCGCCGTGGATCCGGCCGGTGCGCATCAGCAGGCGGATGACGAGGTAGGGCACCACCCCGACGAAGAGAGCTGCGAGCGCTCCCCAGGCGACACCGAGCAGGGGCGGATCCGCGACGCGCGCGCCGACCACGACCGGCACGAGCACCGCGAGGACCGCCGGGGAGAACGCCTCCGTCGCGAGCCGCGCGGCCGCCGATCCGGCCGCCACCGGACTAGATCTTCTCGATCGGCGCGACCTTGATCAGCAGCTTCTTCGCGCCCACCTGGTCGAAGAGCACGTGTGCGACGCGCTTCGAGCCCTCGCCCGTCACCGCGTTCACGCGCCCCTCACCGAAGTCGGTGTGCCGGATGCGGTCGCCCGCGATCAGCTCGAGGTCGCCGTTGTCGCGCACCATGCCGGTGATCCGGTTCGGGAACTCGCCCTTGGCCTTCGGCGCCGCGGCGAGCGCTTCCCGGAACTCGGTGTTCGATCGCGACTTGCCGAAGCCGGGCCGCTGAGCGTTCAGGGCCCGGGGCTGCGTGCCGCCGCGCGAGGTCGCCGCGCCGGGCGACTGGCGCCACTGGATCAGCTCTCCCGGGATCTCCTGCAGGAACCGGCTCGGCATCGCGACCGACGTCTCGCCGTACTGCGCGCGGGTCATCGCGAGCGAGAGGTAGAGGCGCTTGCGGGCCCGGGTGATCCCCACGTAGAACAGCCGCCGCTCCTCGGCCGGGCCGCCGGGCTCGTTCGCCGAGATGCGGTGCGGGAGCAGGTCCTCCTCGATGCCGGTGAGGAACACGGCGTCGTACTCGAGGCCCTTCGCCGTGTGCAGCGTCATCAGCGAGACGGTGCCGGAGTCGTCGTCGAGGTCGTCGGCCGCGGCGACCAGCGAGACCTCGGTGAGGAAGTCCACGAGCCCGCCGTCCGGGTTGTTGCGCGCGAACTCCTTGGTGACGGCGATGAGCTCGTCGACGTTCTCGGCGCGGGCCTCGTCCTGCGGGTCGCGGCTGGCGCGGAGCATGTCGAGGTAGCCGCTGCGGGTGAGGAGCGCCGTCAGCACCTCGTGCACCTTCGCCTCGCCGCCCTCCCGTGCGGGGTCGAGCATCAGCGCGCACTCGTCGAGGAGGGTCGCGAGGTCGACGATCGCCTTCGTCACCTTCGGGCCCATCCCGAGCGAGCCGGCGTTGCGCATCGCCTCCCGCAGGGTCACCGCGTTGGTGTCGGCGAACGACTGCAGCTGCGCCTCCGTCGCGGGGCCGATGCCCCGCTTCGGAGTGTTCATGATGCGCCGCAGCGCCAGCACGTCGGCCGGGTTCGCCACCGTGATCAGGTACGCCAGTGCGTCCTTGATCTCGGCGCGCTCGTAGAACTTCGTGCCGCCCAGGATCCGGTAGGGCAGCGCGGAGCGGATGAAGATCTCCTCCAGCGCGCGGGTCTGCGCGTTGGTGCGGTAGAAGACCGCGATCTCGTCGTAGCCGGTGCCCGCCGCGTGCAGGCGGGCGATCTCGTCGACCACGAACTGCGCCTCGTCGTGACCCGAGTACCCGGTGTAGCCGACGATCTTCTCCCCGTCGCCGCTGGAGGACCAGAGGTTCTTCGCGCGACGGTCGAAGTTGTTCGAGATGACGGCGTTGGCCGCCGAGAGGATGTTCTGCGTCGAGCGGTAGTTCTGCTCGAGCAGGATCACGCGGCAGCCCGGGAAGTCGCGCTCGAACTCGACGATGTTGCGGATGTCGGCGCCGCGGAACGCGTAGATGGACTGGTCCGAGTCGCCGACGACGGTGAGCGAGGCCCCCGGGATGGAGCCGTCGGCCGTGACCGGTCCGCGGTAGGGGCGGTCGAACTGCGCCGCGGCCATCGTCGCCGGCGGCACGGGCCGGGTCAGCTCGTGGATCAGCGAGTACTGGGCGTGGTTCGTGTCCTGGTACTCGTCGACCAGCACGTGGCGGAAGCGCCGCTGGTACTTCGCGGCGACGTGCGGGAAGGCGCGGAAGAGGTAGACGGTCTGCGCGATCAGGTCGTCGAAGTCGAACGCGTTCGCCCCCTCGAGCGCCCGCGAGTAGGCCCGGAAGACCTGGAGGAACATCTCCTCGTTCGGGTCGCTGAGGTTCGCGGTGCGGGCGTAGGAGTCGACGTCGGCGAGCTCGTTCTTGAGCTTGGAGATCTTCGCGGAGGCGCTCGCGACGGTGATCCCGAGCGAGTCGGCCTCGAGGTCCTTCACGATGCGCTTGAGCAGGGCGCGCTGATCGCCCGAGTCGTAGATCGTGAACGACTTGGTCATGCCGAAGTTCTCGGCCTCGCGGCGCAGGATCCGCACGCACGCGGAGTGGAAGGTCGAGATCCACATCCCCTCGGCGCTCTGCCCCACCAGCTTCTCGACGCGCTCGCGCATCTCGGCCGCGGCCTTGTTGGTGAACGTGATCGCGAGGATCTGGCTCGGCCAGGCCTCGCCGTTGCCCAGGAGGCTCGCGATGCGCCGGGTGAGGACGCTGGTCTTGCCCGAGCCCGCACCCGCGACGATGAGCAGCGCGTCTCCGCGGTACTCGACCGCCTCGCGCTGCTGGGGGTTCAGCCCCGCGACGAGCTGCTCGTGCGCCGGGTCGGTGCGGGGCGCGTCCCCGGGGCCGCCGGGGGGGCCGACGATGACCGGGGTGGCGCGGGAGTCGCTCGGATCGAAGAGGAAGCTCATGTCCCTCCGAGTGTAGATCGCCCCTCCGACACCGGGAGCGGTCAGGCGGTCCGCTGACGCGGCGCGGGCGAGGTGAGTGCCCCACCGACGTCCAGTCCGCGCCACGCGAGGGAGAAGCCGAGCACGGCGAGCGCCGACGTCGACACCGCCAGGAGCTGCAGGAGCGCGAAGGCGGTGAGGTCCTTCGTGTCGTCGGGGTAGTACTGGATGCCCTGGACGGCGAGAGCCGCGAGCAGCAGCACCACGATCACCGAGCACACCAGGAGCAACCGGTTCACCCCGCGCCGCGCGGGCCTCTTCGGCGCTCGGCCCACCTGGGCCCTGGTGGTCAGCCACGCGCAGGCGGCGGAGGCGGAGGCGAGCGCGACGAGGTCGGCCCCGAGGACGTCGCTCGCCCGGTGCCAGGAGGCGGCCATCGTCAGGTTGCCGACCAGCACCACGACCGCGCCGCCCAGCGCGAGCACGACGGTCCGCGCGCGCCCGGGGACGACCATCGCCAGGGCGAACACCACCGAGACGGCCGCCGCGGTGTGCCCGCTCGGGAAGCTGCCGCCGGTGTACCAGGAGTCGGTGTCGACCAGCTCGGGCCGCTCGAGGACCACGTTCTTGAGCAGCTGGGTGAGCCCGGCCGTGACGACGATCGAGCCGACGGAGGCGACGGCCAGCGCCGGG
>NZ_PSVA01000047.1:0-5185 GCF_002932155.1 Rathayibacter sp. AY1F9
CCACTCCTACCAGCCTTTACAACGGTATGAGTGTAGTGATTATCAAGTTATCGGCTTATTAGTACCGGTCAGCTCCGACAGTCTTTAGTCCTGTCTTCCACATCCGGCCTATCAACCCAGTCGTCTGGCTGGGAGCCTCTCCCCCGAAGGGATGGAAATCTCATCTCGAAGCCGGCTTCCCGCTTAGATGCTTTCAGCGGTTATCCGTTCCGAACGTAGCTAATCAGCGGTGCTCCTGGCGGAACAACTGACACACCAGAGGTTCGTCCATCCCGGTCCTCTCGTACTAGGGATAGATCTTCTCAAATTTCCTGCGCGCGCAGCGGATAGGGACCGAACTGTCTCACGACGTTCTAAACCCAGCTCGCGTACCGCTTTAATGGGCGAACAGCCCAACCCTTGGGACCTACTCCAGCCCCAGGATGCGACGAGCCGACATCGAGGTGCCAAACCATGCCGTCGATATGGACTCTTGGGCAAGATCAGCCTGTTATCCCCGAGGTACCTTTTATCCGTTGAGCGACAGCGCTTCCACAAGCCACTGCCGGATCACTAGTCCCGACTTTCGTCCCTGCTCGACTTGTCAGTCTCACAGTCAAGCTCCCTTGTGCACTTACACTCGCCACCTGATTGCCAACCAGGTTGAGGGAACCTTTGGGCGCCTCCGTTACTCTTTGGGAGGCAACCGCCCCAGTTAAACTACCCATCAGGCACTGTCCCTGAACCCGATTAGGGTCCGAAGTTAGATATCCAGAGTGACCAGAGTGGTATTTCAACAATGACTCCACGAACACTAGCGTGCCCGCTTCAACGTCTCCCACCTATCCTACACAAGCCACACCGAACACCAATACCAAACTATAGTAAAGGTCACGGGGTCTTTCCGTCCTGCTGCGCGTAACGAGCATCTTTACTCGTAATGCAATTTCGCCGAGTTCGCGGTTGAGACAGCTGGGAAGTCGTTACGCCATTCGTGCAGGTCGGAACTTACCCGACAAGGAATTTCGCTACCTTAGGATGGTTATAGTTACCACCGCCGTTTACTGGGGCTTAAATTCTCAGCTTCGCCTTGCGGCTAACCGTTCCTCTTAACCTTCCAGCACCGGGCAGGCGTCAGTCCGTATACATCGTCTTGCGACTTAGCACGGACCTGTGTTTTTAGTAAACAGTCGCTTCCCACTGGTCTCTGCGGCCATCGAACGCTCCCGGAGCAAGTCCGTTCACGCCTCAGGCCCCCCTTCTCCCGAAGTTACGGGGGCATTTTGCCGAGTTCCTTAACCACGATTCTCTCGATCTCCTTAGTATTCTCTACCTGACCACCTGAGTCGGTTTGGGGTACGGGCAGCTAGAACCTCGCGTCGATGCTTTTCTTGGCAGCATAGGATCACCGATTTCGACTTGCGTCTACCCATCAGATCTCAGGCTACATGAACGACGGATTTGCCTATCGTTCGCCCTACATCCTTAGACCGGGACAACCATCGCCCGGCTCGGCTACCTTCCTGCGTCACACCTGTTAATACGCTAAACGCACCAGCACGGGGTCGTACGCTAGGCCCAACGCTTCACCCCGAAGGGATCCATCAAAGGGATTCAGATACTTAGCACTACTGGATTGTCTTGGGCGGTTCTTCGCCGGTACGGGAATATCAACCCGTTGTCCATCGACTACGCCTGTCGGCCTCGCCTTAGGTCCCGACTTACCCAGGGAAGATTAGCTTGACCCTGGAACCCTTGGTCTTCCGGAGGACGGGTTTCTCACCCGTCTTTCGCTACTCATGCCTGCATTCTCACTCGTGTGGCATCCACGGCTGGTTCACACCGCCGCTTCACTCGCCACACGACGCTCTCCTACCCATCAACACGGCTGGACCACGAAGGCCTACCACTAATGTCAATGCCACAACTTCGGTGGCGTGCTTGAGCCCCGTTACATTGTCGGCGCGGAATCACTTGACCAGTGAGCTATTACGCACTCTTTCAAGGGTGGCTGCTTCTAAGCCAACCTCCTGGTTGTCTGTGCAACTCCACATCCTTTCCCACTTAGCACGCGCTTAGGGACCTTAGTTGGTGGTCTGGGTTGTTTCCCTCTCGACTATGAAGCTTATCCCCCACAGTCTCACTGCTGCGCTCTCACTTACCGGCATTCGGAGTTTGGCTGACGTCAGTAAGCTTTTGGGCCCCATCGGCCATCCAGTAGCTCTACCTCCGGCAAGAAACACGCAACGCTGCACCTAAATGCATTTCGGAGAGAACCAGCTATCACGAAGTTTGATTGGCCTTTCACCCCTATCCACAGCTCATCCCCTCCATTTTCAACTGAAGTGGGTTCGGTCCTCCACGACGTCTTACCGTCGCTTCAACCTGGCCATGGATAGATCACTTCGCTTCGGGTCTAGACCCTGCGACTGAATCGCCCTATTCGGACTCGCTTTCGCTACGGCTGCCCCACACGGGTTAACCTCGCCACAGAGCACTAACTCGCAGGCTCATTCTTCAAAAGGCACGCCGTCACCCCTACAAGGAGGCTCCGACGGTTTGTAAGCAAACGGTTTCAGGTACTATTTCACTCCCCTCCCGGGGTACTTTTCACCTTTCCCTCACGGTACTTGTCCGCTATCGGTCATCTGGGAGTATTTAGGCTTATCAGGTGGTCCTGACAGATTCACACGGGATTTCTCGGGCCCCGTGCTACTTGGGATACTCTTCACGCCATAACACCATTTCGACTACGGGGCTCGCACCCGCTCTGGCCAGGCGTTCAAACCTGTTCGTCTATGATGCGCTGTAACGTTCACCGGCCGGCAGACCGGAACGAAAAGTCCCACAACCCCGGCCATGCAACCCCTGCCGGGTATCACACATGACTCGGTTTAGCCTCTTCCGCGTTCGCTCGCCACTACTGACGGAATCACTGTTGTTTTCTCTTCCTGTGGGTACTGAGATGTTTCACTTCCCCACGTTCCCTCTACCCGCCCTATATATTCAGGCGGGAGTCACCAGGTCACCACAAGGGGCCTGGCGGGGTTTCCCCATTCGGAAATCCTCGGATCACAGCTCGTTTATCAGCTCCCCGAGGCTTATCGCAGATTACGACGTCCTTCTTCGGCTCCAGATGCCAAGGCATTCACCGTTTGCTCTTATGAACTTGCTAATCACATGAGTTAAGAAACTACAACTCGAAAAGTTGCAGATCCAATGATTTGCATGACCGCAGCCCGAAAGCCGCGCCATGCGAATCTTGTCGATCCACGACCGAAGCCGTGAATCTAAGATGCTCGCGTCCACTGTGTAGTTCTCAAAATACGGGCGGTATCCCTCTCCCACACACCCAGGCGTGAGAAAAAGATCCGGAGAGTCGACCCCGCCACCCGAAGGCAGCCGGCCCGGTCCCTCAGGACCCAACAGCGTGCATGTACCCGACTCCACCGCCCCGACGCGTTCCCAACCCGAAGGCTGTACTGACGCGAGACGATCTCACCGAGCACCTAGTTCAATGTTCCACCCATGAGCTACCAGCAAAGACATTCGCTTTGATCTGGCGCCTGGAACACCCTGCGGTGTCCAGATGCTCCTTAGAAAGGAGGTGATCCAGCCGCACCTTCCGGTACGGCTACCTTGTTACGACTTAGTCCTAATCACCGATCCCACCTTCGACAGCTCCCTCCTTGCGGTTAGGCCACTGGCTTCGGGTGTTACCGACTTTCATGACTTGACGGGCGGTGTGTACAAGGCCCGGGAACGTATTCACCGCAGCGTTGCTGATCTGCGATTACTAGCGACTCCGACTTCATGAGGTCGAGTTGCAGACCTCAATCCGAACTGAGACCGGCTTTTTGGGATTCGCTCCACCTTACGGTATCGCAGCCCTTTGTACCGGCCATTGTAGCATGCGTGAAGCCCAAGACATAAGGGGCATGATGATTTGACGTCATCCCCACCTTCCTCCGAGTTGACCCCGGCAGTCTCCTATGAGTTCCCACCATGACGTGCTGGCAACATAGAACGAGGGTTGCGCTCGTTGCGGGACTTAACCCAACATCTCACGACACGAGCTGACGACAACCATGCACCACCTGTATACCGACCTTGCGGGGCAACCATTTCTGGAAGTTTCCGGTATATGTCAAGCCTTGGTAAGGTTCTTCGCGTTGCATCGAATTAATCCGCATGCTCCGCCGCTTGTGCGGGCCCCCGTCAATTCCTTTGAGTTTTAGCCTTGCGGCCGTACTCCCCAGGCGGGGAACTTAATGCGTTAGCTGCGACACGGAGACCGTGGAAAGGTCCCCACATCTAGTTCCCAACGTTTACGGCGTGGACTACCAGGGTATCTAATCCTGTTCGCTCCCCACGCTTTCGCTCCTCAGCGTCAGTAACGGCCCAGAGAACTGCCTTCGCCATCGGTGTTCCTCCTGATATCTGCGCATTCCACCGCTACACCAGGAATTCCATTCTCCCCTACCGCACTCTAGTCTGCCCGTACCCACTGCAGGCCCGAGGTTGAGCCTCGGGTTTTCACAGCAGACGCGACAAACCGCCTACGAGCTCTTTACGCCCAATAATTCCGGACAACGCTTGCACCCTACGTATTACCGCGGCTGCTGGCACGTAGTTAGCCGGTGCTTTTTCTGCAGGTACCGTCAAGCCGAAGCCCTTCTTCCCTACTAAAAGAGGTTTACAACCCGAAGGCCGTCATCCCCCACGCGGCGTTGCTGCATCAGGCTTTCGCCCATTGTGCAATATTCCCCACTGCTGCCTCCCGTAGGAGTCTGGGCCGTGTCTCAGTCCCAGTGTGGCCGGTCACCCTCTCAGGCCGGCTACCCGTCGTCGCCTTGGTGAGCCATTACCTCACCAACTAGCTGATAGGCCGCGAGTCCATCCTTGACCGAAAAACTTTCCACCCGCACCCGATGCCGGGGCAGGTCGTATCCGGTATTAGACGCCGTTTCCAGCGCTTATCCCAGAGTCAAGGGCAGGTTACTCACGTGTTACTCACCCGTTCGCCACTAATCCACCCAGCAAGCTGGGCTTCATCGTTCGACTTGCATGTGTTAAGCACGCCGCCAGCGTTCGTCCTGAGCCAGGATCAAACTCTCCGTAAAAAAATTACGACCCCCAACCCCGAAGAGAAGGAGAGTCAAGTTTGACCTCTAGCAAATAAGACATCTCTCCGACCCGAAAGCCG
>NZ_PSVA01000048.1:0-4385 GCF_002932155.1 Rathayibacter sp. AY1F9
CCGCTGCAGATCCGCCGCGAGCGCCGGGTTCTTGAAGGCCGCGGCGATGGTGTCGGGGATGCGGCTGAAGAGCACCGAGAAGATCACGGCGGTGCCCAGGGTGCCCCCGATCTGGCGGAAGAACGTGGAGGCGCTGGTCGCGACTCCCATGTTCGCCACGTCGACCGAGTTCTGCGAGGCCAGGGTGAGGGTCTGCATCATCTGCCCGAGCCCGAGGCCCAGCATCAGCATCCCGCCCATCATGAAGATCACCGGCTTGTCGATCGTCACGAAGGTGAAGTAGAAGAACGCGGCCGACATCAGGAAGGTGCCGACGATCGGGAAGGCGCGGTAGCGGCCCGTGCGCGAGATGATCTGACCCGAGACGATCGAGGCGATCATCAGGCCGAGGATCATCGGCAGCATCAGGAAGCCGGACTCGGTCGGCGTGGCGCCGTTCACCAGCTGCAGGTACAGCGGGATCGCCATCATGCCGCCGAACATGCCGAAGCCGACGAGGACGCCCAGCACGGTCGCCATCGAGAAGGTCGGCGAGCGGAAGAGCTTGAGGGGGATGAGCGCGTCGTCGCCCATCATCCGCTCGGCCGCGATGAAGCCGATGACGCCCAGCGCGCCGACGATGTAGCAGACCCACGCGATCGGCGAGCCCCAGCCCCACTCGCGGCCCTGCTCGGCGATCAGCAGCAGCGGTCCCGCGGCGATGACGACGAGGGAGGCGCCCCACCAGTCGATCCGCACCGAGCGCTTGCCGGCGGGCTTGGGCAGGTGGAGGAACCGCACGACGATGAAGAGCGCGACGGCGCCGATCGGGAGGTTGATCAGGAAGACCCAGCGCCAGCCGGTGATGAAGAGGATCTCGGAGGTGCCGGCGAGCAGGCCGCCGATGAGCGGTCCGACGACGCTGGAGATCCCGAAGACGGCCAGGAAGTAGCCCTGGTACTTGGCGCGCTCGCGCGGGGGCAGGATGTCGCCCATCACCGTGAGCGCGAGCGACATGAGTCCGCCGGCGCCGAGGCCCTGCACGGCGCGGAAGCCCGCGAGGCCGAGCATCGAGGTCGAGAAGCCGGCGAGCGTCGAGCCGATCAGGAACAGCACGATCGCGATCAGGTAGAGCGGGCGGCGTCCGAAGATGTCGGAGAGCTTGCCGTAGATCGGCGTCGCGATCGTCGAGACGATCAGGTAGGCGGTGGTCACCCACGCCTGCTGCGAGAGGCCGTCGAGGTCGTCCGCGATGGTGCGCATCGAGGTGCCGACGATGGTCTGGTCGAGCGAGGAGAGGAACATCCCCGCCATCAGCCCGAAGATGACGAACAGGATCTGCCGGTGCGACATCACGGCGCCGGACGGCGTCGAGGTCGGAGCGGATGGAGCGGAGGCGGAGTCGGCCACGGTGGTCCCCTTGTCTGGCGGACGCGTCCAGGCACGGCGATCCGCCGCAAACGTTGCGTGCTGCGCAAAGTTACACCGCGTGCGGAGAGCGCGACAGAGCGTCCGGCGAGCCTGAACGGGATCTCAGGGCCGCCGTGCCGGGGCCGTGCATCAGGCCGGAGCGGGGACCGCCTCGTCCGCCCAGCCGGCCTCACGGAGCGCTGCGCGGGCCTCGGCTCGGGCAGAGTACGGCGTGCGCACGCCGAGGATGTCGCGGTAGTTCTGGTGCCCAGGACCGGCCCAGAGGATGGCGTCGCCCTCGTGCGCCAGGGAGACGGCGACGCGGATGGCGCGCTTGGGGTCGTCGACCTCGTGGATCTCGGCGTCCGGACGTGCGGCGCGGGCGGCGTCGACGAGGGTGCGCCGGATCGAGGCCGGGTCCTCGAAGCGCGGGTGGTGGTCGGTGACGACCAGCACGTCGCTGCCCAGGACGGCGGCTCCGGCCATCGCCGGGCGCTTGAGCGCGTCCCGGTCGCCGTCGGCGCCGAACACCATGACCACGCGGCCGGGAGTGACCTCGCGGACGGCCTCCAATGTGCGCGCGAAGGCGTCGGCGCTGTGTCCGAAGTCGACGTACACCGTGGGGCCGCGGTCGCCGGAGACGCGCTCGGTGCGGCCGGGGAGGGAGGCGTCCACTCCGCCGTCGCGGTGCAGCGCGGCGCGGATCTCGCCGATCGGCCGACCGGACTCGATCAGCATCACGATCGCCAGTCCGGCGTTGGCGGCCATGTGGGTGCCGATGATCGGGACGGAGGTCGTGATGGCACGGCCCTCGCGGTTGCCGATCCGGAAGCGGGTGCGGCCGAACTCCTGCTCGAGCACCGTCACGGTCCAGTCGGCGTCGACGCCCGGGAGGGAGGTGATCGTGGTGACCGGCACGCCGGCGACCTCGACGAGGCGCGCGCCCGCGGGGGAGTCGAGCGAGACGACGGCCCGGCGCGCGCGATCGGGCTGGAACAGCTGCGCCTTCTCGCCGAAGTAGGTGTCCATGTCGCCGTAGTCGTCGAGGTGGTCGTGGCTGAGGTTCGTGAAGCCGGCGACGTCGAAGACCACGCCGTCGACGCGGTGGCGGGTGAGCGCCTGGGCGCTGACCTCGATCGCGGCCGCGCCGACGCCCTCCTCCTCCATGCGGGCGACGAGCGCGTGCAGCTCCGTCGCCTCCGGGGTGGTCAGGCCGCTGGTCACCGAGGTGTCGCCGATGTGACGCTCAGCGGTCGAGCTGAGGCCGGGCACGACGCCGAGCTGGCGGAGGATCCCCTCGAGCATGTGGACGGTCGACGTCTTGCCGTTGGTGCCGGTCACGCCGAGCAGCACGGGGGAGCGCTCGGCCGTCCCGTAGACGGCGGCGGCGACGGCGCCCAGGCGGGAGCGGGGGTCGTCGACCACGAGGACGGGCAGACCCGTCGCGCGCGCGGCATCGGCGCCCGCGGTGTCGGTCAGCACGGCGGAGGCGCCGCGGGCCACGGCCTGCTCGACGAACTCGGCCCCGTGGCGGTTGACCCCGGGCAGGGCGACGAAGAGGTCGCCGGGCTCGACGTCGGAGGCGATCAGCGTCACTCCGCTGATCTCGGCCGTCAGGCCGCCCTCGTCGCCGATCTCGAGCGTCCGAGCGAGGGCGGCGAGAGGGACGGAGGGTGCGGTGAGGGGTCGGAGCATGGGGTCCTTCCATCGACGGCTCCGTGGGGGGCCGTGCGGCCGAGGGGGCGGTCGCACACGGAGTCGTGGCTGTCACTCAAGCTAGGGGGTCTGCTTATGTGAATCCTTAGAGGATATGCGCGACCCGCGTGGAGGGGCACGGGTGGACAGAACCGATCGCCGGTGCTTCAGCAGATGCGCAGGAACGGGTCTGTCTAGGCTCGGAGGATGACGTCGAACGAGAACGAGCCGACCGATGGGCGCCCCGTCCGCCGCCGAGCCCTGGTCATCGGGGGTGTGGCCGCCGCGGCGGGCCTGACCGCGCTGGGGGTCGGAGCCGCCATCGGGAACGGAGCGCCGGCGCCCTCGCCGACCCCCTCGACGGCGCCGCCCGCTCCGTCGCCCTCCGCCGCCGCGACCACTTCGGCGCCCACAGCGGAGCCGACCGCCACTCCGACTCCCACACCCACTCCCACCGCCTCCGGGATCGACCTCACCGCGCAGTCCGTCGACGACCCGGCGAGCACCTGGGTCGTCGTCAACAAGCTGCGGACGCTCGCGCCGGTCGACTACGTCCCCGCCGACCTGACCTTCCCCGACGTGCCCTACGTCAACCGGCAGCCGATGCGCCAGGCGACCGCGGACGCCCTCGTCCCGCTCTTCGCCGCCGCCCGCTCCGAGGCCGGCCTCTCGCTGGCGGTGCAGAGCGCCTACCGCTCCTACGACACCCAGGTCAGCGTCTACGCGGGCTGGGTGTCCTCGCGCGGGCAGGCGGGAGCGGATGCGACGAGTGCGCGCCCGGGGCACAGCGAGCACCAGACCGGCTGGGCGGTCGACGTGGTGGGAGCGTCGGGCGCGTGCGCGCTCGAGATCTGCTGGGGCGACACTCCGGAGGGGCAGTGGGTCGGCGCCAACGCCCATCGCTTCGGCTTCCTCGTGCGCTACAAGCCCGACGCCACTCCGATCACGGGGTACGAGTCGGAGCCGTACCACCTGCGGTACGTCGGGACCCAGCTCTCCGGGTACCTGCACGACTCCGGCATCGAGACGCTCGAGCGCGCCTTCGGCCTTCCGGATGCGCCCGATTACGCACCGGGGACCACTTCCTAGGCGGTCTAGCGATCACAGACGGACACGATCGGGCGTGACACGCGCCGCTCGTTACCGTACTGTTATTCGGAGCGCTTTCGGAGGCCCGTCTGACGGATCTCCCACCCCCGCCTGGCGACGGTGCCGGAGGTGGTGGAGACGGAGCTGAGGACGACCCGGGCGGAGGCGGTGGTCGCGGGGAGCACGGCGACGCTGGTCGAGGTCGGAGCAGC
>NZ_PSVA01000049.1:0-4267 GCF_002932155.1 Rathayibacter sp. AY1F9
TCTCGTCGACGGAGAGCGGGCGGCCGGCGAAGGCGGAGAGGCCGCGGAGGATCCGCTCGCTCCGGCCGTCGGCGTCGCCCCCGTCGACCAGGGCGGCGGCCTGCGCGGGGTGGGCCGGGATCGCGGGCACCTCGGAGCCGATCGAGCCGGCTCCGGCCTGGACGGTGATGATCGCGGTGCCGACGTCGACCGTCTGGCCCTCGTCGACGAGCACGTCGACCACGGTGCCGCTGAACGGCGAGGGGAGCTCGACGAGCGACTTGGCGGTCTCGATCTCGACGAGGACCTGGTTGACGGCCACCTCGTCGCCGACCTTGACCTTCCAGGCCACGATCTCGGCCTCGGTGAGGCCCTCGCCGACGTCGGGGAGGAGGAACTGCTCTGTCATCGGGGGGACTCCTGTGGGCTCGTGCGGGCGGATGTCGCGCGCGTCAGTACGCGAGCGAGCGGTCGACGGCCTCGAGCACGCGGTCGACGTCGGGGAGGAAGAGCTTCTCGACCTTGGCGGGCGGGAAGGGCGTGTCGAAGCCGGCGACCCGGAGGACCGGCGCCTCCAGCGAGAAGAAGGCGCGCTCGGTGACGGTCGCCGCGATCTCGGAGCCGAGGCTCACGTTCGCGGACGCCTCCTGCGCGACGACGAGCCGACCGGTCCTGCGGACCGACGCGAGCAGCGGCTCCCAGTCGATCGGGGAGAGCGAGCGCAGGTCGACGACCTCGACGCTCGTGCCCTCCTCGCCCGCGAGCTCGGCGGCCTGGAGGAGGACCGCGACCATCGGGCCCCAGCCGACCAGCGTGACCTCGGTGCCCTGGCGGACGACGCGGCTGGCGTGCAGCGGCGCGGCGGAACCGCTGAGGTCGACGTCGCCCTTGGGCCAGTAGCGGCTCTTGGGCTCGAAGAACATGACGGGGTCGTCCGAGGCGATGGCCTCCTGGATCATCCAGTAGGCGTCGTTCGGAGTCGACGGGCTGACCGCGCGCAGGCCCGCGGTGTGCGCGAAGTACGCCTCGTTGCTCTCCTGGTGGTGCTCGACCGCTCCGATGTGCCCGCCGTAGGGCACGCGGATGACGACGGGCATGGTGATCGCACCCTCGTGGCGGTTGGTCATCTTGGCCAGCTGCGAGGTGATCTGGTCGAACGCCGGGTAGATGAACCCGTCGAACTGGATCTCGCAGACCGGGCGGAAGCCGCGCATCGCGAGCCCGATCGCAGTGCCGACGATGCCGGACTCGGCGAGCGGCGTGTCGAGCACGCGCTTCGCCCCGAACTCGGCGTGCAGGCCCTCGGTGATGCGGAAGACGCCGCCCAGGGGGCCGATGTCCTCGCCCATCAGGAGGACTCGGTCGTCCTGCGTCATCGCGCGGCGGAGGCCGGCGTTGAGCGCCTTGGCCATGGACATGGACTCGAGCTGCGACCCGGTGAGGGGCGGCTGCGCGGCCGTCGTGCTGGTGTCGATCGTCATCACTCGCCTCCGAACGATTCTTCGTAGCGCTGCAGCCACGCCTTCTGCTCCTCGACGAGCACGTGCGGCTCCGAGTAGACGTGGTCGAACATGACGCCCGTGGGAGGGACCTCGAGGGCGAGGAGGCGGCGGCGGATGTCGGACGCGAAGTCCTTCGCCTCCTCGTCGACCTCGTCGAAGAAGGACTGCTCCACGCCCTCGCTCCGCAGGAACGCGGCGAACCGGGTGATCGGGTCCTTCGCGACCCACGAGGCGAGCTCGTCGTCGGTGCGGTACTTCGTCGGGTCGTCACTCGAGGTGTGCGCGCCGATCCGGTAGGTCAGCGCCTCGATGAACTGGGGACCGCCGCCGGAGCGCGCGTCCTGCAGGTGCTTGGCGGTGACCGCGTAGCTCGCGAGCACGTCGTTGCCGTCGATCTGCACGCCGGGGATGCCGAAGCCGGAGGAGCGGAGGTAGAGGGGGCTGCGCGACTGCGTGGCCACGGGGACCGAGATCGCGTAGTGGTTGTTCTGGAGGAAGAAGACCTCGGGAGCCTGGTAGCTCGCGGCGAAGACCATCGCCTCGCTGACGTCGCCCTGGCTGGAGGCGCCGTCGCCGAAGTAGACGACGACGGCCGCGTCCTTCTCGGGGTCGCCCGTGCCGGTCGCTCCGTCGAGGGTGAGGCCCATCGCGTAGCCGGTCGCGTGCAGGGCCTGCGAGCCCAGCACCAGCGTGTAGAGGTGGAAGTTCCCGTTCGTCGGGTCGGTCGGGTCCCAGCCGCCGTGCGTCGTGCCGCGCAGGAGCGCGAGGACGCCGAGCAGGTCGATGCCGCGGATCTTGCCGACGACGTGCTCGCGGTAGGAGGGGAACACGTGGTCCTGCGGGCGCATCGCGAACGCGGAGCCGACCTGCGCCGCCTCCTGCCCGTGGCTCGGGACCCACAGTCCGAGCTGGCCCTGGCGCTGCAGGTTCGCGGCCTCGGTGTCGAAGCGGCGGACCACCGCCATCTCGCGGTAGAAGGAGCGGTGCTGCGCCTCGTCCACCCCGTCGAGGTAGGAGGCGTACTGCTCGGCCGCTGGGGTCGGCGAGAACCGCCCGTCCGCGGAGAGGAACTGGACAGTCGGCGACTCCGTGCTGGTGGCTACCACCCGACTAACCTATCCGTCTCGCGGGGTGGCCCTCGGGGAGGGAAGCCACAATCTCGGCCGCCGCGCTGAGGAGCTTGTCGACAGAGCGCGCCTCGCCGACGGAGACGCGAATCCCCTCCGGCGGGAACGCGCGGACCACGACTCCCGCGCGCTCGAAGACCTCGGCGGCCCGCGCCGTGTCCTCGCGGGTGTCGAACCAGAGGAAGTTCGCCTGCGACTCCGGGATCGTCCAGCCCTGGTCGAGCAGCGCCCGCCAGAGGTCGTCGCGGAGGCGGGTGATGCGGTGGACGCGCTCGAGGAGCTCCTCGCGGTGCTCGAGGGAGGCGACCGCCGCGGTCTCGGCGAACCGGGTGACCGAGAGCGGGATGGCGGTGGAGCGGGCGGCGTCGAGGATCCGCGCGTGGCCGATCGCGTAGCCGACGCGGAGGCCGGCGAGGCCGTACGCCTTGGAGAAGGTGCGAGCGATCACGAGGTTGGGGTAGCGGCCGAGCAGGCGGGTGCCGTCCACGGCCCGCTCGTCGTCGACGAACTCGGCGTACGCCTCGTCGAGGAGTACGAGGACGTCTCCCGGGACGCGCTCGAGGAGCGCCTCGACGTCGTCGGCGGTGGCGACGGTGCCGGTGGGATTGTTGGGGCTGCAGACGATCAGCAGGCGGGTGCGCTCGGTGACGGCCTGCGCCATGGCGTCGAGGTCGTGGGTGTCGTCGGCGCGGAGCGGCACGCGCACGCTGGTGGCGCCCGCGGTCGTGACGAGCGAGGGGTACGCCTCGAACGAGCGCCAGGCGTAGACGACCTCGTCGCCCGGGCTCGCCGCCGCGGTGATGAGCTGGGCGATGACCGCGACGGAGCCGGCTCCGACGATCACCTCCTCGATCGGGACGCCGTACTCCGCGGCGAGCGCTGTGCGCAGGGCGGTCGCCGCCGCGTCCGGGTACCGGTTGAAGTCGTCCACCTCGCGGACCCGCGCGAGCACGGAGGGCAGCGGGTCGAACGGGTTCTCGTTGGAGGAGAGCTTGAAGGCGTCGGCGGCGGCCGCGCGGCCCTGCTTGTAGGCGGGGAGCGCCAGGATCTCGGGGCGGAGGCGGACGGGAGGCTCCTGCTGGTCGGTCACCCGCCCCATGCTAGGCGGCGCGGCGGCGGGCGCCCCGCCGTTCCGCGCGCGCCGTCCCCCGCCCTCGACGGGTGTGCGCCGGGCCCCCTTCCCACCGGTCGAGCGCCGCCGGTGCGGCCCGGAGGTGCGGCCGACCCGGGTCTCGGATGCGCGAACCGCCCCGCTGACCGGCGCCCACGGCGGCCGTCCCCCGATTAGGGTGCAGTGATGCGGAGTCGAGGGCGAGCCGAGCGGCGCGGGGGTGCGCGCCCGCTCCTCCGGGGCGCCACGGCCGCGATCGCCCTGCTCGTCGCCGCCGGCGCGCTCACCGGATGCACGCCCTCCGCGGAGGGCACGCAGGCGACCCCGACTCTCCGCGAGACGTCCATCGACGTCGCCGCGCCTCCGGCCTACACCGCCGCGCGCGAGGCCGGCCTCGCGCTGCGGGACGACTCGCTCGCGCTCCTCACCGCGACCGACGGCACCGTCGCGGGCGCGGCCCGCACCGATCTGCTGGTGGCGATCGGATCCCTGAACGCAGCGCTCGAGGGAGTCTCGGCCGACGCCATCACCACCGCGACGACCGCGGC
>NZ_PSVA01000005.1:0-159897 GCF_002932155.1 Rathayibacter sp. AY1F9
CTCCCCCATGGGCGATCCGGTGCTGATGCTCGACGACGTCTTCGCCGAGCTGGACGCGCGCCGGCGCTGGGGACGCGGGCTCCGAGGAGGAGGCCGCGGCGGAGGAGACGACACCAGGAGAAGGGGAGTCGGACGAGACCGGATCGGGAGAAGAGGAGCGGGAGGACTCGGGACCGGGAGGAGGGGAGTCGGAGGACACCGGATCGGACGAGGCGGAGTCGGGTGCGGTCGGCTCCGGCACGGCGATCGGCGCGGCGGCGGCGCCCGTGCCGACGATCCGGCCGGCCTCGATCCGCACGGTGTGCGCGGCCAGCGCCTCCGGGACGTCGTCGAAGACGGCCGCGGTGATCAGGACCTGCTCGTAGTCGGCGACCACCGAGGCGAGCCGCTCGCGCCGGCGCGCGTCCAGCTCGGCGAAGACGTCGTCGAGCATCAGCACCGGATCGCCCATGGGGGAGTCGCGCCGGAGCAGCTCCGCAGCGCCCAGCTTCAGCGCCAGGGCGAACGACCAGCTCTCGCCGTGGCTGGCGTAGCCCTTGGCCGGCAGCGCGTTCAGCTCGAACTGCACGTCGTCGCGGTGCGGGCCGACGAGGGAGACGCCCCGGTCGAGCTCGCGGCGGCGCACCCCGGCCAGGGCGGACGCGAACGCCTCCGCCAGTCCCTCGCCCGCCGCCGGTGACGCGGCGCCCGGCTGCTCCACGGGCTCGCCGTCGTCGTCGACCGCGCCCTCGATGCTCAGGCGGGAGCGGAGCACCGGACGCTGGTCGGCACCGGCGACCGCCTCGTACGCGGCGCGCACGGGTCCGCTCAGCTCCTCCACCAGGGTGAGGCGCGACTGCATGATCTCGGTCCCGAGCGCGATCAGGCGCTCGTCCCAGATGTCGAGGGTGCCGAGCTTCGACGGGTCGCGGACGCCGCTCGCGCGCGCCGACTTGAGCAGCGAGTTGCGCTGGCGCAGCACCCGCTCGTAGTCGGCCTGGACGGCGCTCATCCGCGGGGAGCGGAGGATCACCAGCTGGTCGAGGAAGCGGCGGCGGGCCGACGGGTCGCCGCGGATGAGGAGGAGGTCCTCCGGGGCGAAGAGGACGCTGGAGAAGAAGCGGGGGAGCTCGCGCGGCTTGATCCCGCCGCGGTTGATCTGCGCGCGGTTGGGGGAGGAGCGGTTGATCTGCACCTCGGCCAGCAGGTCGCGCTCGCCGTTGCGGAGGCGGGCGCGCACCACGGCGCTGTCCCGGCCGGCGCGGATGAGCGCCTGGTCGCTCGACACGCGGTGCGAGCCCAGGGTGGAGAGGTAGCCGAGCGATTCGACGAGGTTCGTCTTGCCCTGGCCGTTGCGGCCGACGAAGAGGTTCGGTCCGGGCACGAGCTCGACGTCGACCGACTCGTAGTTCCGGAAGTCGCTGAGCGCCAGCTGCGTCACCTGCACGTCGCGCTCCTCTCCTCCACCCGTCGTCGCGGGCCTTCCCTGCACCCCTGCGGGCTCCTCGCCCGTCCCGATCGGCCGATCCACCCGCTCCGGCGCCTGCAGTCCGCTCTCCCCCTGCCGGCCTGGCCTGCGCCCCCGGTCTCGACACACCCCTTCGGGCTACTCGACCGGCACGGCGGCGGAACCGTCCGGGACGCGGATCCCGATACGCCCCTCCGGGGCCACTACTCGCTCACCATGATCGGCCGAGCCCCGTCCCCGCCCGTGAAGGCGGCCGCAGGCTCGCCGCCCGACGTCGGTAGCAAGGTGGAGGCGGCCGGAGGCCCGCCGCCCCCGTGAGAGCATCCCTGCCTCACGGGGGCGGCGGGCCGCAGTCCGCCGTCCGTCACCGGCCCTGCGGAACGCGCCCCCCTCCGGAAGCCGACCGCCGTGAGGACTGCCGGAGGCAGTCCTCACCAGCCGACTCAGTCGACGGCCTTGACGGAGTGCCCGCCGAACTGGTTGCGGAGCGCTGCGACGGCCTTCATCGCGGGGGAGTCCTCCTGGCGGGAGACGAAGCGGGCGAAGATCGAGGCGCTGATCGTGGGCACCGGGACGGCGTTGTTGATGGCCTCCTCGATGGTCCAGCGGCCCTCGCCCGAGTCCTGCACGTAGCCCTCGATGTTCTTGAAGTCCGGGTCCTGCTCGAGGGCGCGGACGAGGAGCTCGAGCAGCCAGGAGCGCACGACCGTGCCGCGCTGCCAGGCCTTGAAGGTGCCGGTGACGTCCTTGATGATGTCGCTGCGGGTCTCGAGCAGCTCGTAGCCCTCGGCGAACGCCTGCATCAGGGCGTACTCGATGCCGTTGTGGACCATCTTCGCGTAGTGGCCGGCGCCGACCTCGCCGACGTGGACGAAGCCCTCCTCGCGGGGGCCCTCGGGGCGCAGCGCGTCGAAGACGGGCATGGCGTACTCGACGAGCTCCTTCGGGCCGCCGACCATCAGGCCGTAGCCGTTCTGGAGTCCCCAGACGCCGCCGGAGACGCCCGCGTCGATGTAGTGGATGCCCTTGGGCTTCAGCAGCGCGTCGTGCTTGAAGTCCTCGGTGAAGCGGGAGTTGCCGCCGTCGATGACGAGGTCGCCCTCGCTGAGCTTCTCCGACAGGTCCTTGACGACCGCGTCGGTGATCTCGCCGGCCGGCACCATCACCCAGACGATGCGGGGCGAGGGGAGTGCGGCGATCATCTCGTCGAGAGAGGCCGCGTCCGAGACGTCGGGATTGCGGTCGTAGCCGGTGACCTCGAGCCCCTTGGAGCGGAGGCGGGAGCGCATGTTGTCGCCCATCTTGCCGAGGCCGACGAGTCCGATGTGCATGGTGAACCTTCCTGGATTCGTTGTCCGGCGGGCGGGCGCTCGTCGGGAGCGGGGCGGTCGCGGCTCTGCGATCCGGGGAGTGGTCAGCGCAGCAGCAGGTTGGGCTGGAGCAGGTAGCGGTAGCTGTCGCTGCCGGGCTGCTCCCGCGAGGTCTGCGCGGTGATCAGGACGGGGCCGGGCTTGTTGGGGTTCTCGGTCTTCGTGAACGCGATGCGCACGAACTCCGAGTGGACGGCGGCGAGGCCGTCGAGCAGGAACTGCGGCTTGAGCGAGACGACCACGTCGTCGCCGGTCACGATCGCGTCGATGCTCTCGGACGCCTGCGCCTGCTCGGAGCCGATGGCCTCGAGGGTGAGGCCGTCGCTGCTGAAGCTGAAGCGGAGGGCCGCCTCGCGCTCGAGCACGAGCGAGACGCGGCGGGTGGCCTCGATGAGGTCGCTGGTCGACATGACCGCGTAGTTCTCGACGGAGGCGGGGAAGAGGCGCTTCACGGGCGGGAAGTTGCCCTTGATCAGCAGCGAGGTGACGGTCTTGCGGTCCGCGGTGAAGGCGATCAGCTCGCGCTCGTCGCGGTTGGTGATCGCGACGGAGACGGTGCCGGAGTGGCCGAAGGTCTTGCCGACCTCCTGCAGCGTGCGCGCGGGCACGAGGGCGGTGAGCGGCTGGGTGGGCGCGGGGTTGTCCCCGTTGTCCCAGTCGATCTCGCGGACGGCCACGCGGTAGCGATCCGTCGCGACGAGGCCGATCGTGTTCTCGGTGATCTCGAGCTGCACGCCGGTGATGACGGGGGTCACGTCGTCGCGGGAGGCGGCGACCGCCACCTGCGAGACGGCGGCCGCGAAGGCGTCGGCCGGGACGAGGCCGGTGGAGGCGTCGATCTCGGGGATGCTCGGGTACTCCTCCACGGGCATCTGCAGGAGCGTGAAGTGCGCCGAGCCGGCCGAGACCGAGACGCGCGACTCCTCCGTGGCGATGCGCACGGGAGCGTTGGGGAGGCGGTTCGCGATGTCGGCGAGCAGACGGCCCGAGACGAGCACGGTCCCCGTCTCCTCCACGTCGGCCGCGATCTGCGTCTGCGCGGACACCTCGTAGTCGAAGGAGGACAGCGTCAGACCCTCGGAGGTCGCCTCGATGAGGACTCCGGAGAGGATCGGCAGGGTCGTGCGCTGCGGAAGCAGCTTGACCGCGAAGGACACCGCCTCGCTGAAGACATCGCGGTTGGCTTGGAACCTCACGAGTACACCCCTGACGAGTCGCGGACGAAGACCGTCGCCCATCGTACCCGCCGGGCTCGACGAGCTCGGAAGGGGGTGGACCGCCGAGCACTCCCGAGCCGCTGTGGAGAGGTTGCCGGTCGAGGCTTCATTAAAGAGAGAACTGCGTTAACAGTGTTAACACGTGTGGAAACTGTGGAAAACGCTTCGGACCCCTACTCCTGGGTGGGATCGGAGGGACCCGCCCCTGTGGAGGGAGTGTGAGCGGGCCCGTGGACGCCCTGTGGAGGGATCCGAGCCGACCGGTCGCCCTCCACAGGCGGGCTCTCCCGGCGCACAGTCCCGAGGCGGTTGTCCACAGTTATCCACAGGTTCCTCACACTGTGGAAATCGGCCCTCCGAGGCGCGCGAGGCGGCGTGTCCAAGGCCCGCGCGGAAGGTCCGAGGAGTCCGTCGACGACTTCTCCGGTCACGACGGAGACCGTCGAGGGCAGCTGCCGCCGTCCGAGCGGCCCGGAAGACAGTGCGCGCTCCCTCTCCCCCCGTTGCCCTCCGGGCCAACGCACGGCGGATCGACACCGTCCGATCGCACGCCGGCCGCTCAGCCGCTCACCCGGACCCCTTGAGCACGTGCGGTTCATGCTGGTCGAGTAGCCCCAGCGAGCCGTATCGAGACCCCCGCCAGCGCCTTCGCCCGATCTCGACGCGCGCCGACACCGACGCCCTGCTGCTCGCGCCGCGATCCCCGTCGCCTCCCCTCACACGAAGAGAGGGGAGCGACTACCCGACCACCGCGCACGGACGCCGATGGACCCCCGGACACGTCACCCGGGACAGGTGGTCCCGGGGACCGCACGACTACCGGCTAGCGGTTCGTCTTGATGCGGGTGGTCAGCTCGGTGACCTGGTTGTAGATGCTGCGGCGCTCCTTCATGAGCTCCGAGATCTTCTTGTTCGCGTACATGACCGTGGTGTGGTCGCGGTTGCCGAACAGCTGGCCGATCTTGGGCAGCGAGAGGTTCGTCAGCTCGCGGCACAGGTACATGGCGATCTGGCGCGCGGTGGCGACGGCCTGCGAGCGCGACGAGCCGTAGAGGTCGTCGACCGTGAGCTTGAAGTAGTCCGCGGTGTGGTTGATGATGTCGACCGGCGAGATGACGTTGTCCTCGTCGAGCGTGATCAGGTCCTTCAGCACGGTCTGCACGAGCGACATGTCGACCGGCGTGCGGTTCAGGCTCGCGAACGCGGTGACGCGGATGAGCGTCCCCTCGAGCTCGCGGATGTTGCTCGACACCTTCGACGCCATGAACTCGAGGATGTCGTCGGGCACGAGCAGCTTCTCGCTGACCGCCTTCTTGCGGAGGATCGCGATGCGGGTCTCGAGGTCGGGAGCCTGCACATCGGTGATGAGGCCCCACTCGAAGCGCGAGCGCATCCGGTCCTCGAAGCCGGTCAGGGCCTTCGGCGGCAGATCGGACGTGATCACGACCTGCTTGTTGTGGTCGTGCAGCTGGTTGAAGGTGTGGAAGAACGCCTCCTGCGTCTCCGCCTTCCCCTGCAGGAACTGGATGTCGTCGATCAGGAGGATGTCGACGTTGCGGTAGCGGCCGTGGAAGGCGTTGCCCCGGTTGTTCGCGATCGAGTTGATGAAGTCGTTCGTGAACTCCTCGCTCGAGACGTACCGCACGCGGATCCCCGGGTAGAGGCTCATCGCGTAGTGGCCGATGGCGTGGAGGAGGTGCGTCTTGCCGAGCCCGGAGTCGCCGTAGACGAAGAGCGGGTTGTAGGCCTTGGCGGGAGCCTCGGCGACGGCGACGGCCGCGGCGTGCGCGAACCGGTTGGAGCCTCCGATGACGAAGTTGTCGAAGCTGTACTTCGGGTTCAGCCGGGTGTCGGTCGCCGGCACGGTCCGCAGCTCCTCGACCCCGCGGGTCGGCGCGACCGTCGCCGAGGAGGCGGTGATCGGCTCGAACGGGTTCATCGACTCCTGCGACGACGGGGAGCTGAGGGGCTCGTGCTCGATGTCGGGGTTCACCACGAAGGCGAACGTCGTGACGCCGAAGGAGTCGTCGAGTGTCCCGATCGCGCTGAGCAGGGGCACGCGCACGCGCTGCTCGAGCATCCCGCGGGTGAACTCGTTCGGGACCTCCAGGTAGAAGGTGCCCGCCATGATGCCCTTGGGCTCCACGAGCGAGACGAACCCGTAGAGGGGAGCGGTGATCCGCTCGTCCTGGGACAGTGCGCCGAGGATCACGTTCCACGCGTCGACCATCGACGTGTCGTCTGCCATCTGTCTCCGGTCCTGGGTGCTGTCGCTGTGAAGTCGCTGCGGGATCGCCGTCTCCGCCGGACCCGTCACCGCCCGCTGCAGGGGCGTCGCGGACCGGGCGCGGAGCCGGGTCTCGAGTGCCGCTTTCTCCACAGGGTTGTCCACCGGCCTCGAGCGATGCCTGTGCGGGCGCGGGAGGACGCGGATCCCACCTGTGGATAACTGCGGCTCAACACCGTAACGAACGGAGCCGACGGGAGACAAATCCACCACAGCGACACCCGCGTGTCAATGCGCGGAACCCCGTGTCGCGTGTGCATGATCGAGGTTTCGCGCCGTCCACATTTGACCGGTGGCGGAACAGGCCGTAGTTTAAATCAGTTGACGCCTGCCCGGGGTCGTCCGTGCGGCCCTCGCAGGCCGAGCGGATTCCGCAGCCGGGCACCCCTTCTTCCCGGAGGATCCGAGTCTCCGCCCGAGCGGGTGGTGCCGGTTCGCGCCGCGGAACACGTACGTGGAGATCTGATTATGAGCAAGCGAACCTTCCAGCCGAACAACCGTCGTCGCGCCAAGGTGCACGGCTTCCGTCTGCGCATGCGCACCCGTGCCGGCCGCGGCATCCTCAGCGCGCGCCGCGCCAAGGGGCGCACCGAGCTCTCCGCCTAGCAGCGAGCGGTACCGACCAGCGGTGCTGGCCAGAGCCAATCGCATCGTCCACGGAGGCGAGTACCGGACAGTCGTCCGTCGCGGTGTGCGGTCCACAGGACCGCACACCGTCACGTATGTCCGCCGGTCCTCCGCGGGCGATCCGGCGCGGTTCGGGTTCATCGTCGCCAAGACGGTCGGCACCGCGGTGACGCGCAACACCGTCCGCCGCCGGCTCAAGGCCGTGGCGTTCGAGCTCGTCCCCGAGATCGACCCCGGCACCCAGGTCGTCGTCCGCGCGCTGCCCGGCAGCGCCGACGCCCCCTGGTCGGAGCTGCGCTCCGAGGTGTGGTCCGCGATGGCGCGAGCCGCGCGGAAGAGCGGGGCGTCCTCGTGACCGCCGTGCTCCCCCGCCGCGAGGCCCCGTTCGCCCGGCTCGGGTGGGCGATCCTCCTGCTGCCGCGGAACATCGGCGTCCTGCTCCTGATCGTCTACCGGGTGGTCGTGTCCCCTCTCTACGGGGACGTCTGCCGTTACTACCCCTCGTGCTCCGCGTACGCGCTCCAGGCGGTCCAGCTCCACGGGCTCGTCCTCGGCTCCGTCCTCGCGGCCCGCCGTCTGCTCCGCTGCCACCCGTGGGCGGCCGGCGGCATCGACGACGTCCCGACCTCGATCCCCCTGCACCGACCGGCTTCCGGCCGGACCCGCTTCGCCGTGACGCGAGCCGGGTTCGTCGTGGGCCCTCGAAAGGACTGACCCCACTCCATGGACCTCCTCGGCACGATCCTCTGGCCCCTCAAGTGGGTGGTCGAGCTGCTCCTCGTCGCCTTCCACCAGCTGCTGACCTTCACCGGCATGGAGGCGGCCGCGGGAATCACCTGGGTCCTCTCGATCGTCGGCCTGGTCATCGTCATCCGCGCCGCGCTCATCCCGATCTTCGTCAAGCAGATCAAGAGCCAGCGCCGGATGCTCGAGGTCGCACCCCAGCTCAAGAAGATCCAGGACAAGTACAAGGGCAAGCGCGACCAGCTGTCCCGTGAGGCGATGTCCCGCGAGACCATGGAGCTCTACAAGAAGACGGGCACCAACCCGCTCGCCTCCTGCCTGCCCCTGCTGATCCAGATGCCGATCTTCTTCAGCCTGTTCTCGGTGCTGAACGCGGCGCAGCACAGCCAGAAGGGCGTGGGCCCGCTCGACGAGACGCTCGCCCGCCAGTTCGGCGAGGCGAACCTCTTCGGCGTCGCACCGCTGCACCAGTCGATCCAGGGCGCACTCGCCGAGGGCGGCCAGGAGCCGGTCATCATCATCGCGGTGATCATGGTCGTCCTGATGACCGCGTCGCAGTTCATCACGCAGCTGCAGATCGTCTCGAAGAACATGTCGCCCGAGGCGAAGGCCTCGCCGACGTTCAAGCAGCAGCGGATCCTGCTCTACATCCTCCCCCTCGTCTTCGCCTTCTCGGGCTTCGCCTTCCCCCTCGGCGTGATGTTCTACTGGCTGACCTCGAACATCTGGACGATGATCCAGCAGTTCATCGTCATCCGGAACATGCCGACCCCGGGCAGCGAGGCCGCCAAGGCCCGCGAGGAGCGCCTGCGCCGCAAGGGCAAGCTGGTCGAGGAGACCACGGCCGCCGGCGACGTCACCCTCGTCGAGAAGAAGGCCGTGCAGCGCACGCAGCCCGTGAGCAAGAACCGCTCCAAGAAGCAAGCCGGAAAGAAGTAGAGCCGCCATGACCGATCCGATGCAGACCATCACCGACGACGCGTCCGCACCCGCGGACGTGGACGCGTCCGCCGTCGACGAGGCGCCCGAGTCCACGCTCTCGCAGCTCGAGGACGAGGGCGACGTCGCCGCCGACTACATCGAGGAGTTCCTCGACATCTGCGACCTCGACGGCGACATCGACATCGAGGTCCGCAACGGCCGCGCCTACCTCTCGGTCACCGCCTCCGGAGACACGAACCTCCGGGTGCTCTCCCGCCCCGACGCCGTCCAGGCACTGCAGGAGCTGACGCGCCTGGCGGTCCAGACGAAGACCGGCGCGTTCTCCCGCCTCATCCTCGACATCGGCGGCTCCCGCGACGCCCGCGAGGCGGAGCTCGCCCAGCTGGTCGACCGCGCGATCGAGCGGATCGAGGACGGCGCCACGTCGGCCTCGCTCCCGCCCATGTCGTCGTACGAGCGCAAGCTGGTCCACGACATGGTGGGCGAGCGCGGCTTCGTGTCGGAGTCGCGCGGCGAGGCGCGCGAGCGCCACACCGTCATCACCCGCGGCTGAGCGGCGTGGAGTCGACCCTCGAGGCCGAGCCCTCAGCCGCTGCGGCGATCGCCGGCGACCGCCTGCCCCTCCTGCGGCTCTTCACAGAGGCTCTCGCCGACCAGGGTGAGGAGCGCGGCCTGATCGGGCCCCTGGAGCTCCCCCGGCTCTGGACGCGGCACGTCCTCAACAGCGCCCTGGTGGCCCCTCTCCTGCGTCCGGGACTGGTGGGTGATGTCGGCAGTGGCGCGGGCCTTCCCGGGCTCGTCCTGGCCATCGTGCGGCCCGACGTCCGCTTCGTGCTCATCGAGCCGATGGAGCGTCGCGTCGTCTGGCTTCAGGAGCAGGTGGACGGACTCGGACTCGAGAATGTCTCAGTTCTTCGCGCCCGTGCTGAAGAGGCGGAGCTCGCGGAGCCTCTCGACCAGGTGACCGCTCGGGCGGTCAGCGCTCTCTCGAAGCTGATCCCGCTGACCGCGCCGTTGCTGCGGCCTGGAGGCGAGCTGGTCCTGCTGAAGGGCATCAATGCCGAGAAGGAGATCGAGGCTGCGGCCAAGCAGATCCGTCGCTTCCGACTCTCCCCGCCCAGGGTCGTCGTGCTCGGCGACGGCGTGCTCTCCGAGGTGACGAGGGTCGTCCGGGCTACAGTGGGTTGATCGCCACGACGCCGCAGTGAGCCCCCGACTCCTCGTCCGTCGACTCCTCGGTGCTGCTGTCCGTCCCACTCGCTGAGCGAAGGTTTCACGTGAAACAACCCGATTCCGCCGGTCTGACCGGAGGCTTCGACTCCTCGACTCCCCTGGCCCGGGAGATCGCGGACATGACCCGTCGGCGCGCACTGTTGAACGCCCAGCCGCTGCCCAAGCCCGAGTCGACGCGCGTCATCACGATCTCGAACCAGAAGGGCGGCGTCGGCAAGACGACGACGACCGTCAACCTCGCCGCCGGGCTCGCCCGCGGTGAGGCGAAGGTGCTCGTCATCGACCTCGATCCGCAGGGTAACGCGTCGACGGCCCTGGGCATCGAGCACCGCGCCGAGACGGCCAGCGTGTACGACGTGATCGTCAACGACACTCCCCTCGCGGACGTCGTGCAGAAGAGCCCGGAGTTCGCCTCGCTCTACGGTGTGCCGGCGACCATCCACCTGGCCGGCGCCGAGATCGAGCTGGTCTCGCTCGTCGCACGCGAGCAGCGTCTTCGCCGTGCGCTCGACCGCATGCTTGACACCATGGACGAGCCGTTCGACTACGTCTTCATCGACTGCCCGCCGTCGCTCGGTCTGCTGACCATCAACGCGTTCGTCGCCGCTCGCGAGGTGCTCATCCCGATCCAGTGCGAGTACTACGCGCTCGAGGGGCTCAGCCAGCTGCTCAAGAACATCGACTTGATCGAGCGGCACCTCAATCCGAACCTCGGTGTCTCGACGATCCTCCTGACGATGTACGACGGCCGCACGAACCTCTCCCAGCAGGTGGCAGCGGATGTCCGAGAGCACTTCCCGAAGGAGGTGCTGCGTGCGGTGATCCCGCGCAACGTGAGGATCTCGGAGGCGCCGAGCTACGGACAGAGCGTGATCAGCTACGACCCGCAGTCGTCCGGTTCGCTGGCGTATCTGGAGGCGGCCGCCGAGATCGCACGACGCGGAGCCCGGAAGACACCCGAGACGGCACACGAAGGAGAGGCACGCTGATGGCGACCAAGCGCACGGGACTCGGCCGGGGGATCGGCTCGCTCATCCCGACCAGCGACGAGTCGCGCTCCCGGCCCGTCGACGTCTTCTTCCCTGATCAGGTCGGCGATTCGGCCCGTGCCGAGGAGCTCCTCGAGGTCCCCGGAGCGCGCTTGGCGCGACTCCCCCTCGCCGACATCACCCCCAACACGGCGCAGCCGCGGTCGGTGTTCGACGAGGACGACCTCGCGGAACTCGTCCACAGCATCCGCGAGTTCGGAGTGCTGCAGCCGATCGTCGTCCGGCCCGTGACGGCTCGCGGCGGAGCGAAGTACGAGCTCGTCATGGGTGAGCGCCGGTTCCGCGCCTCGAAGGCCGCGGGACTGACCACCATCCCCGCGGTGGTCAAGGACACGGCCGACGAGAACATGCTCCGCGACGCGCTGCTCGAGAATCTGCACCGCGCCGACCTCAACCCGCTCGAGGAGGCGTCCGCCTACCAGCAGCTCCTCAGCGACTTCGGGATCACCCAGGAGGCCCTGGCCACGCGGCTCGGACGGTCTCGGCCGCAGATCTCGAACACGCTCCGTCTCCTGCGCCTCCCGGCCGATGTGCAGGCCCGCGTCGCTGCCGGCGTCCTGACCGCAGGACACGCGCGTGCGGTTCTGTCCCTCGACGACGTCGAGATGATGCGCCGCCTGGCCGACAAGATCGTCAACGAGGACCTGTCCGTCCGCGCCGCCGAGGCCGCCGCGGCGCAGATGAAGGCGCCGCGGTCGACCACGCGTCCCGTGGTGGAGGAGCAGGGCGGGCACTCCGGACACCTCTCGTCGATCGCGGATCACCTCGGCGACCGGTTGAACACGCGCGTCAAGGTCACCCTGGGCGCACGTAAGGGCCAGATGGTCATCGACTTCGCCACCATCCAGGACTTGAACCGCATCCTCGCCGAGATCGGGGAGCCGACCGAGGTGTCGCTCGCTCCGTAGAGGGCCGGCCTAGCGGCCGCTACTGATCAACCGAGGGGTGGCGAGGGCGCGCTCTCGCTGTGGTCTTGGCAGTAATGGCCGATGAGGCGGTATCTGCTCCCCTCGTCGGCATCACGATCACAGAGATCAGCACGCTTGAGGTGACCGACGAGCTGCCGTGCGAGCTCGGCACTCTCGGTCGTCTCCATTTCTCTGATTGATAAGCCCTTATGACCGGTCCAGCCTGATGAGGTGGCCCCAGGATCTGCGAGGCCCTGCTGACTCCGGGCCTGGTCGCGAATACGGCCGGTACTGATGATCGTCGGGGATCTGGGCATCGATCTCTGGATTGAGTAGCCCACGATGCGCCTAGATTGCGGTCGATTAGGCGTCGAGTGGCATATCTAGGATTGGCGGAGTTCAGACTTCGTCGGTCTCCGTAGTTCTAGTCGCGTTCAGTGGCTCGCTGGCGGGCTCTGGACTGGCACTTGGACTGGTCGCATTCGGTGCGGCCCTCCCCTGCCAGGGGCGACGCCCTCATCGCCGATAGTTGGCGGAAGCAATGTTTCACGTGAAACAGCCGTCCATCCGCCGCTGAGATGAGGACTCCCTTAGCCGACCGCGCATCCCATGTCCCTTGGGAGGAGCGCCTCCTGGGCCTCCAGGCATTGGCTGGCGGGCGGGCAACTAAGACGAAATGCAGTACCCTCCATTTTCGCGGATCGACGCCGATGTGATGAGTGGGTTCGCCGATGTCTTACGGAGGACCCGGCCGGTGGTCGCCCCCAGAGAGCACTGAAAGACTCAACGGAAGGGCCGTTTCACGTGAAACGGTGTCCTCTAGGGCGGCCTGGCCATTGAAGACCCACGAACTCGTCGGGTCAATCAGGAGGGCCTCTTGGCTTGACTCGCTCCACAGGGCGCAACTTTTCCGATTGAAGTTGCTCAACGGCCGCGGAAGCGTTTCACGTGAAACGCCCCTGCCGAGAACCTTGGACGCACGTGCGGATCATCGTGGGACGGACTTCGACCGCAGTGTTCGAAAGAGATCGCTCGCCTGACCAACGAGATTCAGGCACCACCCCCCGAGGCGGAGTTGAGGTCGGAGAACCAAGCGAGAGGGGTCCCTTCCGGCCGTGGGTCTCGATATGTCGCGGTGTGGCTACTCGACGAGCATGGCGACGGGTGCTGGCGTCGATCAGCGTCGATAGAACGAGTTGTTTCCCAGAGATAGCGCGGGTGGCGATTGTGGTGAGCCTCGATTCGACGCACTACTGCTCTTCGCCGGTATGCCTGCTCATATGAGGAAGCGATTGGCGTGGATATCTTGCCCCAGGCAATGCCTCACCTGGTACCCACCGAGGGTGTCCGGGTCTCGATACTCAGCAATGCGGTTCCTCGACCAGCATGACGACGAGGACCAGGTGCCGATGGAAGCCATGGGCCAGGTCGATTCCTGGTGGGTTCAGCGCGAGGAGGGGGTCTGACCACGCGGATCTACGGACACTCGACCGGCGCGGCGATGGATGTCTGGCGTTGTGGGAGTCGAGACGCGGCCTCGGGTTCTTCCCCCGAGTCGGCACTACTGGTCTGCTGATGAAGACCAATACACGTTGTCGGGCGGCTACTTGACCCATGTCATAGCAGAAGCGGGCGATCGCGGGTCTCGATATGCCGCGATCCGACTACTCGTCTAGCATGGTTTCGCGCGCTTGTTCAAAACGTCGCAGCCTCGCTATCAGGAGCGGACGCGCAGCGTATTGTTTCACGTGAAACGGTATGGAGTCAGGAGGCTGCGAGCTTCGCGAGGGTGGAGTAGACGTCGCCGAGGTAGCGGCCGGACGCCTCGATAGCCTGGGGAACGAGCGAGGTCTCGGTCATTCCGGGAAGGACGTTCGCGTCGAAGAACCAGGGGAGTCCGGCGTCGTCGATGATGAAGTCGAGCCGCGACAGGTGGCGGAGTCCCAGCAGTTCGTGGATCGCAACGGCCACGCGGGACACCTCCTCCGTGATCTCCGGCGAGATCCGTGCCGGTGTGTAGAAGTGCGTCTCCCCCGCGTTGTAGCGCGCCTCGAAGGTGTACTGGCCGGTGACGGGTGCGATCTCGACAGGCGGGAGGGCGAAAGGACCGTCACCGAGGTCGAGAACACCGACGGAGACCTCGGTCCCCTGGATCTGCTGTTCGATGAGAACGACGTCGCCGTAGGTGTACGCCTCGACCATCGCTCGCGGGAGCTGCGACGACTCCGTCACGATGCTGACGCCCTGGGCCGAACCGCCCTGAGCGGGCTTCACCACGAGTGAGCCGGGCAGGTGCGCCTCGACCTGCTCCAGGATCCCGGTGGCTCCGAGCTCGCGGAAGGTCTCGCGGGGGAGGGTGACGGAGCGCGGGGTCGAGAAGCCCGCGCGAGCGACGAGCGTCTTCGCGGTCGGCTTGAACCAGGCCAGGCGCGCCGCGTCCGTCCGCGAGCCGACGTAGGCGAAGCCCGCCGCCTCGAGGAGCCCGAGGAGCGCACCGTCCTCACCGCTCGCCCCGTGCACCGCGGGCCAGACGACGTCGGGACGCTTCTGCAGGAGCGTCGAGAGGAGGCCGGCGTCCGGTTCGTGCAGGGAGACGCGGTGGCCCATCGCGGAGAGACGATCCGCCACGCGACGGCCCGACCGCAGGGAGACGTCGCGCTCGTGGCTGATGCCACCGCTGATGACGACGATGTCGAGTGTACGGTCGAGCACAGAGAAATCGGTCATGACCAGGGCTTTCTTATCGAAGGAGCGGTGTCAGGAGACGTTCGGCGGCAGGACGGCGTCGCGCTTGCTCGCGTCGGCGCTGCTCAGCCGGCCCGTACCCGCGAAGGTCGACAGCAGGTCGAGCTCCCCGTTGATGACCGTGGCGAGGCGGCGGATGCCGTCTCCGATGCGCTCCGGCGTCGGGTAGCAGAACGAGAGGCGGATGTTCTGACGTCCGTCCCCGTTGCCGTAGAACGCGGTGCCCGGCGTGTACGCGACGAGCTCCTTCACCGCGCGCGGCAGCATCGCCTTGGAGTCGAGCTCCGCGGGCAGCGTGACCCAGACGTAGAAGCCGCCGTTCGGGTTCGTCCAGCTGAGGCCGGGCAGATGGGTCTGCAGGCCCTTCAGCATCGCTTCCTTCCGCTCGCGGTAGACGCCGCGGAAGGTGTCGATCTGTCCGCGCCAGTCGGCCGTCTCGAGGTACTTCGAGATGACCAGCTGGCTGAAGGACGACGGACTGAGGACGGCCGCCTCGTTGGCGAGGATCAGCCGCTCGCGGATCGCGTGCGGAGCGAGAGCCCAGCCCACCCGGAAGCCGGGAGCGAGCGTCTTCGAGAACGTCCCGAGGTAGATCACCCCGTCCTCCTCCAGCGAGCGCATCGCCTTCGGCGGGACGTCCTCGAAGTAGAGGAGGCCGTACGGGTTGTCCTCGAGCACGAGGATTCCCTCGGACTTGCAGATCTCGAGGATCTCGACGCGGCGCTCCCAGCTGAGGGTCACGCCTGCGGGGTTGTGGAAGGTGGGGATCGTGTACAGGAACTTGATCGTCTTGCCGGCGGCGCGCACGCGGGCGATGTGCTCGCGGAGGCCGGCGGGGATGAGCCCGTGCTCGTCCATCGGGACGTGCTCGACCTCGGCCTGGTACGACCGGAAGATGACCATCGCCGTGACGTAGCTGGGGCCCTCGGAGAGGACGACGTCCCCCGGGTCCAGGAACAGCTTCGAAACGAGCTCCAGGGCGTGCTGAGAGCCCGTGGTGACCACGATGTCGTCCGCGCTGGCGGAAATGCCCTCGAGGGCCATGACGTCGAGGATCTGCTCGCGCAGGACGGGGACGCCCTGGCCCGACCCGTACTGCAGCGCGACGGGCCCCTGCTCCCGCATCACGGTGTCGATGGCGCCGGTCACCAGGTCCTGGGGGAGCGCGGACACGAACGGCATGCCGCCGGCGAGCGAGACCACTTCGGGGCGTGACGCGACGGCGAACAGGGCTCGGACCTCGCTGGCGGCCAGACCGGCCGTGCGCTCCGCATAGGAGTTGTACCAGGGGTCGAGGTTGGTGCCGCGGTTGGTCACGATGGTTCCGCTTCGCTCGGTGGATCAGGGTCTCTCCGGCCGGAGCCGGGTGGATCCACAGTACCGGCCGGTCCTGTGCTGCGGCGGGGCGGTCGGGCGCCACCGCAGGGATCGTGGCCTGCGCCCCAGCAGCTGTTTCACGTGAAACAGCCCGGAACAAGGAGAGCCCCCGTCACGACGTGACAGGGGCTCTCGGAGACCGCAGAGGGCGGTCAGGAGTGCGAACTCAGAGGAACGCGGCCAGGTCGGCCTCGAGGGCCGGCTTCGGCTTGGCGCCGATGACGGTCTTCACGACCTCGCCCTTCTGGTACACCTTCATCGCCGGGATCGACGTGATCTGGTACTTCGCGGCGGTCTGCGGGTTCTCGTCGACGTTCAGCTTGACGATCTCGATCTTGTCGCCGTGCTCGGCCGAGATCTGGTCGAGGATCGGTGCGACCATGCGGCAGGGGCCGCACCACTCGGCCCAGAAGTCGACCAGGACGGTCTTCTCGGAGTCGAGGACGTCGGACTGGAACGATGCGTCGGTGACGCTCTTCGCGGTGGACATGGTGTTCTCTCCTTCACGAGTCGGCGGGCTGCCGGCTCCGATGTGCGATGACCGGACGGTCAGCGGGTGATGAGCTCGGCCCGGGGTGAGCCTTCGGTGTGGGCGGTGCCATCGGCGAGCGAAGCGAGGTAGTGCTCCGCGTCGAGGGCGGCGACCGTTCCGGATGCCGCGGCGGTGACGGCCTGACGGTAGGTCGGGTCGATCACGTCGCCCGCGGCGAAGACGCCGGGAACGGAGGTCTGGGAGGAGCGGCCGACCACCGAGATGGTGCCCTCGGTGGTGAGGTCGAGCTTGCCGTGCACGACGTGCGTGCGCGGGTCGTTGCCGATCGCGATGAACAGGCCGTCGAGGTCGAGGTGGGACTCGGTGCCGTCGATCGTGTCACGCAGCTTCACGCCGTCGACGTGGTTCTCGCCGGTGATGCCGGTGACCTCGGCGTTCCAGATGAACTCGATCCTGTCGTTGTCGAAGGCGCGCTTCTGCATGACCTTCGAGGCGCGGAGCGAGTCCTTGCGGTGGATCACATAGACCTTCGCGGCGTGCTTGGTGAGGAAGGTCGCCTCCTCCATGGCGGAGTCGCCTCCGCCGACGACGGCGATGGTCTTCCCCTTGAAGAAGAAGCCGTCGCAGGTGGCGCACCACGAGACACCGTGTCCCGACAGGCGGTCCTCATCGTGGAGGCCCAGCTTGCGGTAGGCGGATCCGGTCGCGACGACGACGGTCTTCGCCTCGATGCTCTCGCCGGAGCCGAGGTGGACGGTCTTGATCTCGCCCTCGAGATCGAGGGAGGTGACGTCGTCGTAGAAGGTCTCGGCGCCGAACTTCTCGGCCTGCGCCTGCATCGAGGTCATCAGCTCGGGGCCGAGGACGCCGTCGGGGAAGCCGGGGAAGTTCTCGACGTCCGTCGTGTTCATCAGGTCGCCGCCGATCTCGACCGACGAGGCCACGACCACCGGGTGCAGCTCGGCGCGCGCCGCGTAGATGGCGGCGGTCCAGCCGGCGGGGCCGGATCCGATGATGACGATGTCGCGCACGGCAACTCCTCGGGGTCTGTACGAGCGGTGACGGGTGGGGCGGGAGCCGAGCACCCGGAGCCGGTCGCTCGAATCGTTCCGCGGCTCCGTGGGCTACAACACATCCTAGGCGGGCACTATTCCGCGGGCCCGGGAGTGCCGGTCGTGCCACGCGCCGCTCGATGCAGCAGCCCAGGAAATGCACTCTGACCAGGCTTTTACCGGAGCAGCATCAGCGGCCCAGTCGGCGGAGCACCGGAGCGAGGACGGCGCGCAGCTCCGGCACCCGGAGGAACCAGAGGACCGCGAAGTAGACGAGCGCCATCACGGTGCCGATCGCGGCCATCGAGAGCAGCGGCTCCACGTAGTTCGAGACGGCGAAACCGCCCGCGCGCGTGCCGCCGAGGGCGACCAGGACGCCGTAGCCGGCGGCGGCGGAGGGCACCGCGGCGAGGACGAACTGCGCGAGCCTGACGAGGATCCGCCTGCCTCCGCGGCCGCCGAGCCGGCGGCGCAGGAGGAGGGCCGCCACGAGGGCCTGCACGCAGATGCCGAGCGAGGTCGCAGCGGCGATGCCGACGGCGGTGCGGTCGGCGGGGAGCCGGAGCACGATCAGGTACCCGGCGACCGCCACGACGACCTGCACCAGGGTGAACAGGAACGGCCGCGCTCCGTCGCTCAGGGCGTAGAACGCGCGCTGCATGATGGCGATCGAGGAGAACAGCGGCAGGGCGATCACGTAGGCCATGGCGATCGCTCCGATGGCCTTCGCGTCCGCGAACGAGTCGGTGAAGACGGAGCCGAACGGCACCGCGACCACGACGATCGCGGCGGCGGCGAAGACGAGCATCATCAGCACCAGGCGGAGCGAGGTGGAGACGTCCGAGCGGAACTCCTTCATCTCCCCCCGCGCGGTGTGGCCGCTCATCTTGGTGAAGTACGCCATGGCGATCGAGATCGCGATGACCGAGTGGGGCAGCATGAAGATCAGCCACGCCTTCTGCAGCGCCGCGGCCGAGGGCCCCTCGCCGGACGCGGTGGAGGAGACCTGGCTCTCGACGATGCCGGCGACGATGGTCAGCAGCACCGTGGCGAACGACCACAGCGACATCCGCCCGGCCGTGCCGAGACCGACGCCCCGGAAGCGGAAGTCGGGGCGGTAGCTGAGGCCGACCCTCCGCCAGAAGAGCATCAGGAACAGCGACTGGACGACGATGCCCAGTGTCGCGCTCCCGCCGAGGAGGGTGACCATCGCCGGGGACCACGAGTCGACCGGACGGTTCCCCTCCGGATCGGCGCCGAACAGCACCATGAAGGCGACGAGCCCGGCGATCACCACGACGTTGTTCAGCACGGGCGCCCAGGTGAAGGGGCCGAACGAGCCGCGGGCGTTGAGCACCTCGCCGAGGATCGTGAAGAGGCCGTAGAAGAAGACCTGCGGCAGGCACCAGAACGCGAAGGCGACGGCCAGCTGGTACTGCTCCGGTCCGTAGCCGGGCGCGTAGAGGCGCACGAGCAGGGGAGCGAGGACCGTGGCGGCGATCGTGGTCACCAGGAGCAGGCCGAGCGCCAGGGTCAGCAGGCGGTTGATGTAGCCGCGGCCGCCGTCGGCGTCGAGGCCCGCCCGCACGATCTGCGGGACGAGGACGGCGTTCAGAGCGCCGCCCGCGATGATCGAGTAGATCGTGTTGGGCAGCAGGTTCGCCGTCGTGAAGGCGTCCGCGCCCGGCGCGACCGCGGCTCCGATCGTGTTCGCCATGACGATCGACATGATGAAGCCGAGGATCCGCGAGACCATCGTGCCGGAGGCGAGGACGGCGCTCGCGCGTCCGAGGGAGAAGCTAGCCACGCGGGTCCGATCGCTGGTCGTCGAGATCGGGCTGGACCTCGAGCACGGCGTTCGGGTCCTCCTCGTCCTCAGGGGTGTCGCCTCGACGGCGACGGCGGATGTTGCGGAGGATGCCGGCTCCGAAGACGACGACGAGCGCGATCCCGATGACCAGGGTGCCGACGGTCTCCCAGTCGGCGCGGACGCTGGTCGTCATGCCCGTGGGGGTGCCGATGGGGACGCCCTGCGCCGAGGTCAGCTGCAGGCCGAGGCTCGTCTCGCCGTTGCCGACCCGGGCCTTCACGGGGATGAGGACGCGGCCCTGCGAGCGGGCGTCGATCTCGGTGGTCTCGATCGCCTCCTCGTCGATGTCGAGGACGGCGTTCGAGGTCGAGGCCTGGATGCGGACGGCGATCGGCCAGGGGAGCTCGTTGCGGACGTACACGGGGATGCTCGAGTCGCGGGAGACCTGCAGGATGCTGCCGGTCGCGTCGATCGACACCAGCGAGAGCGTCCGGTCGGCCTCGGTCATGGCCACGCCGACGGCGTCGCCCCAGCCGCTGCCGTCTCCGCGCCAGGTCACCGAGAGCAGCGCCAGCACGTCGTTGCGGCTCTTGCCCGACAGCAGCTCCGGCTCCTGCAGCACGGAGGAGAACGCCTCGACCTCGGAGCCGGCGTCGAGCAGGTCGCGCACCCGGTCGAGCCGCGACTCCGACTCCGGCGAGTCGACGACGCTCGCGCCCTCGGTCGCGGGGACGGCGAGGGCGGTGGAGAGGGCGACTCCGCGGGCCCAGGGCAGCGACTCGATCGCGTCGAGGGTCTCGGAGAGGCGCGCGGCGCCGATCGCCGAGCCGCGACCGAGGGTGAGCACGACGTCCGGCGCGGTCCCCTCCTCCTGCACCTCGGCGAGATCGGTGGCGATCTCGGACATGCGGGCGCGCCACTCGGTGTCGTCGGTGGCAGTCGCGGCCGCGTCGAACGCCTCGGTGAGGCGCGAGTCGGCCACGACCAGGTCCGAGTCGCCGACGGTGGCGCGCGAGGTCGTGGTCACCTCCTCCGGCAGCAGGAGACCGGATGAGGGGACGACCGTGCGGTTCATGCCGCTGGCCGCGTAGACGTCGAGGTCCGACCCCCGGAGAGTGCCCTCGTCGGGCCAGGCGACGCTGCCGAGGGAGGTGCTCCAGTCGGAGGCGAGCAGCGACTCGGTGCTCGGACGCGCCGGCAGGTCCTCGGCCGGCTGGTCGGAGTCGACGGCGACCGTGGGCGCCGGGCTGGCGGTGCCGGGGACCGCGGCGAAGCGGGTGTCGTCGATCGCGTACTCGAAGGAGGTGGGAGAGAGGAGGGCGGAGAGCCCGGCCTGCGCCTGGGCCGAGACGTCGGCGTCGGCGTACGGCAGGGCGAAGCGCTCGTTCGGCACGGACTGCAGCCGGTCGAGCCAGTCGAGGGCCGACTCCGGAGCGGCGCTGCCGAGGATCCGGATCGAAGCGAGGATGCGCGGGTCGACCCCGATCGTGACGCCCTTCCCCGCGACCGCGTCGAGCTGCCGGGTGAGGGTCCCCGTGCCGTCGGTGTAGTCGGCGAGGGCCTCGGCCGAGAGCAGGCCGTCGGCCGTGTCCGGGACGGTGAGCGGGACGAGGACGCTGACGCCGGTCTCGCGCTCCGGGGCCACCGCGTCGTCGGTCAGCTCGACGGCGGTGCGAGCGGTCGAGACGACACCACCCGGACCGGTGACCGTGACGAGGACGGCGTGGGTGCCGAGCGCGGTCCGGTCGTTGGAGAAGGGGATCTGGTCGACCGGCACGGTGAGGCCGGCCTCGGCGGTGCTGGAGGGCAGCAGGCGCAGCTGGGCGGTCGCACGGACCGGGTCGGTGTCGTTGTCGGCCTCGGCGTCGAGCCAGTCGTGCAGCTCCGCGCGGGTGTCGAGGGTGGCGTAGGAGAGGGCGACCGTCACGTCGGCGCTGTCGATCGCCTCGGTGGTGCCGTTGCGCACGGCGATCGAGAGCTCGAGGTCCTGGCCGGGCCGCAGGACGCCGTCACTGCCGGCCCCGGCGGTCGTGGTGACGGTGCCGGGAGCGGGCGTCGAGGTCGCCGTCGCGGCGGCGACCGGGGCCGCGAGGGCGGGGGAGGCCACGCCGGTCAGGCCGAGCGCGAGAGCGGCGGCACCTGCCGAGCGGAGCAGGAGGAGGGCCGCCCGCGAGCGGCGGGAGCGGAGGGAGGGGTCGCGCCGATGCATCGGACTCACTCGGCCTCCATGCGGGTGATTCTACGGGCAGCCCTCCTCGGGGCAGGCGGTGCGTCCGCTGTGCAGGCGGTTCCCCCCCCGTAACCCCCTGGCACGGTCACCCGCTGCCGGGACACCCCCCGCCACTAGGATCGTGCGAATGCACAGCGTCCAGACCGCTCTCGAGACCCTCCGCGCGCTCGCGGGGACGCCCACGGTGACGCGGCTGGCGGAGGCGTTCGCAGCCCAGGGCCACGAGCTCGCGCTGGTCGGCGGCCCGGTCCGCGACGCCTTCCTCGGCCACGGCGTGCACGACCTCGACTTCACCACCTCCGCACGCCCCGACGACATCGTGCGGATCGTCGCTCCGATCGCCGAGGCGCACTGGGACATCGGCCGGGCCTTCGGCACGATCGGCGCTCGCGTGGCCGGCGAGACGGTCGAGATCACGACCTACCGCAGCGACAGCTACGACGGGGTGAGCCGCAAGCCCGAGGTCGAGTTCGGCGACTCGCTCGAGGGCGACCTGGTGCGGCGCGACTTCACGGTCAACGCGATGGCGCTGCGGCTCCCTGAGGTCGTCCTCGTCGATCCCTCGGGAGGAGTGGAGGACCTGCTCGCCGGCCGGCTGCGCACCCCCTCCCCCGCCGACCTCTCCTTCGGCGACGATCCGCTCCGGATGCTCCGCGGCGCGCGCTTCACCTCGCAGCTCGGATTCCGCACCACCGACGAGGTCGAGTGGGCGATGGCCGAGCTCGCCGGCCGGATCGACGACGTCTCGGCGGAGCGCGTGCAGGAGGAGCTGCGGAAGCTCCTCGCGACCGCCTCGCCCCGTGCCGGCCTGGAGCTGCTCGTCGACACCGGTCTGGCCGGTCGCTTCCTCCCGGAGCTGCCCGCGCTGCGCCTGGAGCAGGACGAGCACCACCACCACAAGGACGTCTACACCCACAGCCTCACCGTGCTGGAGCAGGCGATCGCGCTGGAGGAGTCGCGGCACCCCGGAGCCGCGCCCGACGTCGTGCTGCGGCTCGCCGCCCTCCTGCACGACATCGGGAAGCCGGCCACGCGGCGGCTCGAGCCGGGCGGAGCGGTGAGCTTCCACCACCACGACCTGGTCGGCTCCAAGCTCGCGATCAAGCGGATGCGCGCACTGAAGTTCGACAACCAGACGATGAAGGACGTGGCCCGCCTCATCGAGCTGCACCTGCGCTTCTTCGGGTACACGGACGGCGCGTGGACCGACTCCGCGGTGCGCCGCTACGTGACCGACGCCGGGCCCCTGCTCGAGCGGCTGCACATCCTCACCCGCGCCGACGTGACCACGCGCAACCGCCGCAAGGCCGACCGGCTCGCGCACGCCTACGACGACCTCGAGGCGCGCATCGCGGAGCTCGCCGAGAAGGAGGAGCTCGCCTCCAAGCGCCCCGACCTCGACGGCACGCGGATCATGGAGATCCTCGGCCTCGCCCCGGGCCCCGAGGTCGGGCAGGCGTACCGGTTCCTGCTGGAGCTGCGGCTCGAGGAGGGTCCGCTCGACGAGGAGGTCGCGACGCAGCGGCTCCGCGAGTGGTGGGCGTCGCGCTGAGGCGCTGAGCCCGGCCCCGTGCCCGCCTCGCCCTGCACCCGGGGTGGTGCGCCTCGAACGGATCCGTCCGGCGCGTCGCGGCGCTCCTGTTGTAGTCTGTACAGGTTGTCCACGACCAGACGCACTCGCGTCCGCGGGAGTGGGCAGATGCTACATACCCTCCTGTCACGGAAATACCGTGGCCGTTCAGTCCGAAGGAGGTGGGTTAGTGACGCATCAGTACGAGATCATGGTCATCCTGGACCCCGAGATCGATGAGCGCACCGTCGCTCCGAGTCTCGACAAGTTCCTCAACGTCATCCGCACCGATGGTGGATCCATCGACAAGGTCGACGTCTGGGGCCGCCGTCGTCTGGCGTACGAGATCAACAAGAAGTCCGAGGGCATCTACGCCGTCGTCGACTTCACGTCGACCTCCGCCGCAGCGAACGAGCTCGACCGTCAGCTGAAGCTGTCCGAGGCCGTCATGCGCACCAAGGTGCTGCGGGCCGAAGAGGGCATCGCCCAGGTCGCGGCCGCCGCGAAGCTCGCCGACGAGAAGGCCGCCCGCAAGGCTGCCAAGGCCTCGGCCGCTCCCAAGGCGTAGCGCTCATGGCCGGCGAGACGATCATCACCGTGGTGGGGAACCTCACCGCCGACCCCGAGCTGCGCTACACGCAGGGCGGGCTCGCGGTCGCGAACTTCACCATCGCCTCCACGCCGCGCACCTTCGACCGTCAGGCGAACGACTGGAAGGACGGCGAAGCGCTGTTCCTCCGCGCCTCCGTCTGGCGCGAGTTCGCCGAGAACGTCGCAGGAACGCTGACCAAGGGCAGCCGCGTCATCGCGACCGGCCGCCTGAAGCAGCGCTCCTACGAGACGAAGGAAGGCGAGAAGCGCACCAGCATCGAGCTCGAGATCGACGAGATCGGGCCCTCGCTGCGCTACGCGACCGCGCAGGTCACGCGCGCCTCCGGTGGAGGCGGACGCGGCCAGGCCGGTGGCGGCCAGGGCAACGGCGGTCAGATCGGCGGCGGCCAGGGCGGCTTCGGCGGCGGCGGTCAGGGGGGCTCCGGCAACGCCGGCGGCAACCGTGGCGGTCAGGCCGAGGAGCCGTGGGCGCCGAGCGCTCCCGCCGGTGGCGACGTGTGGAGCACGCCGGGCAGCTACAACGACGAGACGCCGTTCTGAGCCTCGGCTCGGACGCTCTCCTCACCTGAATCACGCCTCCCCCGCACCGCGATCGCTCGCGGCGGGGCAGGGGCGAACCAGAATCTAAGGAAACCACTATGGCTGGAAAGAGCAGCGGCGACCGCCGCAAGCCGATCCGCGGCAAGGGCGCGAAGAACGCGGCCCCCGCGAAGTCGGTCCGCGTGGGTGTCATCGACTACAAGGACGTCGCGACCCTCCGCAAGTTCATCTCGGAGCGCGGGAAGATCCGCGCCCGTCGTATCACCGGCGTCTCCGTTCAGGAGCAGCGCCTCATCGCCCGTGCCGTCAAGAACGCCCGCGAGATGGCGCTCCTGCCCTACGCCGGCAGCGGAAGGTAGGTAACGGTATGTCCAAGGTCATCCTGACCCACGAGGTCGACGGACTCGGCTCGGCCGGCGACGTCGTCGACGTGAAGAACGGGTTCGCCCGCAACTACCTCATCCCGCAGGGCTTCGGCGTCGCGTGGACCCGCGGTGGCGAGAAGCAGGTCGAGCAGATCAAGTCGGCGCGAGCCGCTCGTGAGCACAAGACCATCGAAGAGGCCCAGCACACCAAGCAGGTCCTCGAGGCCAACCGCGTGAAGCTGACGGTCAAGGCCGGCAAGGACGGCCGCCTGTTCGGCTCGGTGAAGACCTCCGACATCGCGAACGCGGTGGCGGCGGCAGGATTCGGCGAGCTCGACAAGCGCAAGATCGTCATCTCGAACGCGATCAAGCACGTCGGCGAGCACGAGGCCGTGGTGCGTCTGCGCGACGACATCCAGGCCACTGTGAAGCTGCAGGTGGTCGCGGCCAAGTAAGGCCGCGAGAACGCCGCGGAGGGCGGTGCGACGGGACTTCCGAGTCCCCTCGCACCGCCCTTCGTCGTTCCCGTTCTCCACAGCTCCATCCACATACACCCTCCGGCGGGACCAACCTTCACTGTGGTCTTGAGACTCTTTTCCCCACACACCTGTGGAAAGCAGGAAATGCCTGGTCAAGAGCCGGAAAAAACTTGCTGAGGGCCGCTGATCCCACAGGGTTGTCCACACGTTGCCCACAGTGGGCCCGGCGTTTCCCCTCGGTTCTGCACAGCTCTCTCCACAGGGCGGTTTGCGTGCCGCGGGCGGCGGTCCGTAGGGTGGCGCAGCGCCCCGCGAGGGGTGCGGGCAGGCGCCCGCGCGCCGCTGTCGGAGGTCGCTGGTAGACCGGATCCCGGCACCGGCTCGACCGGACGCGCAGCACCCGACAGGAGGAGGCGAAGGCATGACGATCGCGCACCTGGCGGTACCCGGCTCGGACGGACGGGACGGTCGCGGTGACCGCGGCGAGTCGCGCGGGAACGAGCGGACCCCTCCGCACGACCTCCTCGCCGAGCAGTCGGCGCTGGGCGGCATGCTGCTCTCGAAGGACGCGGTCGCCGATGTCGTCGAGAGCGTCAAGGGCACCGACTTCTACATCCCCAAGCACGAGATCGTCTTCGACGCGATCCTCGCCCTCTACTCGCACGGCGAGCCGACCGACGTCATCGCGGTCACCGACGAGCTCACGAAGCAGGGCGAGCTGCAGCGGGCCGGCGGCGCCGACTACCTGCACACGCTCACCTCGATGGTCCCCACCGCGGCCAACGCCGGGTACTACGCCTCCATCGTCGCCGAGCGCGCTCTGCTGCGCCGCCTCGTCGAGGCGGGCACCCGCATCGCGCAGATGGGCTACCAGGGCGAGGGCGAGGTGCTCGACCTGGTCAACACGGCGCAGGCCGAGATCTACAACGTCACCGGCTCCGAGACGGCGGAGGACTACGTCCCGCTGACCGACGCGGTGACCGTCGCGATCGACGAGATCGAGGCGGCCGCTCACAAGGACGGCAGCTTCACCGGCGTCCCCACCGGCTTCGCCGACCTCGACGACCTGACCAACGGCTTCCACGCCGGGCAGATGATCATCGTCGCCGCGCGCCCCGCGCTCGGAAAGTCGACGCTGGCGCTCGACTTCGCCCGCGCCGCCGCGATCAAGCACAACATGGCCACGATCTTCTTCTCCCTCGAGATGGGGCGCAGCGAGATCGCGATGCGCCTCCTCTCGGCCGAGGCGTCCGTGCCGCTGCAGCACATGCGCAAGGGCACGGTCGACCAGCGCGACTGGACGACCATCGCCTCCACCCGCGGCCGGATCAACGACGCGCCGCTCTACATCGACGACTCGCCCAACATGACCCTCGTCGAGATCCGGGCGAAGTGCCGCCGGCTCAAGCAGCGGGTCGGGCTCAAGATGGTCGTCATCGACTACCTGCAGCTGATGACCTCCGGCAAGAAGGTCGAGAGCCGCCAGCAGGAGGTCTCGGAGTTCTCCCGTGCCCTCAAGCTCCTCGCGAAGGAGCTGCAGGTGCCGGTCATCGCGCTCTCGCAGCTGAACCGAGGCCCCGAGCAGCGCGCCGACAAGCTCCCCGCCATCTCGGACCTCCGCGAGTCCGGCTCGATCGAGCAGGACGCCGACATGGTGATCCTCCTGCATCGCGAGAGCGCCTACGAGAAGGACAACCCGCGCGCGGGCGAGGCCGACCTCATCGTCGCCAAGCACCGCAACGGCCCGACCCGCACGGTCACTGTGGGCTTCCACGGCCACTTCTCGCGCTTCGCCGACATCCCGGCGGTCTGACGTGACAGGCGCCGCTGCCGTTCCCGAGCCCGTCGACGTCCCGCTGGGCGGCGGGTCGATCCGCCTGGGCCAGTTCCTCAAGTTCGCGGGGATCCTCTCGGGCGGCGAGGCCAAGGAGGCGGTCGCCGAGGGGATGGTGACCGTCAACGGCGAGGTGGATCTGCGCCGCGGGCGCCAGCTCGCCGTCGGCGACGTCGTCGGGTTCGATCGGAACCGCTTCCGCGTCTGCGAGTGAGGGCGGCCGCCCCTCGGCGGTGCGATCGGCCGAGACGCCGCGGAACGGATGAGACGCCGCTCAGAGGCGGCCGCGTCGGCGTGTTGAGCGGTGGCTCGGCGCACACTGGCTCCTGGACATCCCGGGACGACAGGAGACGCGCGTGCAGCTCGGCATTCACTTCATGAACTTCACCCTTCCGGGCGGAAGCGCGGGGATCGCGCCGATCCTCGGAGCGACCGCGCGGACGGCCGAGGACGTCGGCTGCGCCTGGTTCACGCTGATGGACCACTACTTCCAGATGGAGCACTTCGCGACGAGCGAGGATCCGATGCTCGAGGGCTACACCTCGCTCGGCTTCGTCGCCGGCCGGACGGAGCGGATGCGGCTGGGGCTCCTCGTCACCGGCGTGACGTACCGCCATCCGGGACTGCTCGCGAAGATCGTCACCACCCTCGACGTGCTCTCCGGCGGGCGCGCGATGCTCGGCATCGGCGCCGCCTGGTACGAGCGCGAGCACCTCGGGCTCGGCGTGCCCTACCCGCCGCTGAAGGAGCGGTTCGAGCGGCTGGAGGAGACGCTGCGGATCTGCCGTCAGATGTGGAGCGATGACGACGGGCCGTTCGAGGGGACGCACTACCGGCTGGCCGAGACGCTGAACCACCCGGCGCCGATCCAGCAGCCCGGCCCGCCCATCCTCATCGGCGGCGGCGGAGAGAGGAAGACGCTGCGGCTGGTCGCGCAGTACGGCGACGCCTGCAACCTGTTCGGCACCGGCGCGGACGACGTGGCGCACAAGCTCGACGTGCTGAAGCGGCACTGCGACGACCTCGGGCGCGACTACGCGACGATCACGAAGACCATCACCGGGGGCGGCGATCCGATCGGCGACCCCGACGGCTTCGTCCGCGCGATGGAGGAGTACGCGGCGCTGGGGATCGACCACGTGCAGCTGGCGCCGGCCGGGCCGGATCCGGAGGGGTACGTCGCCCGGCTGGGCGAGGGCGTGATCGAGCGGGTGGCGGCTCTCGGCTGAGGGCTCCCGGGCCGCGCGGCACCCGGACCGGCGCCGGTGCCGCGGGCGTCACCGCTGATCCGCTCCGCCGGCCGGGTCCGCCGTCACCGGCGCGAGGACTCCAGTGGCGGCCATGTCCCGGGTCGGGGGACGCCGTCGGCGGATCCTGCCCCCCCGTCAGGGTCGCGGCGTAGACGCGGGCGAGGAGCGCGACCTACGGTTCGAGCCTCCCACCTCGGGTTGTTGAGCTCACGCTGACGTGGGCAGATCGCTGGCCTCATGCCGCACGTGTCCTCTCGCACCTCGCTCCGCCGTCATCGGCAGGACCGCAGAAGAGGGGCGATCGGGACGGGTGTCGTCCTCGCCGTCGTGGGCGCCGCGCTCTTCGCCGGCGTCTCGGCGCAGGCGGCCACTGCTCCCGACCTCGGCACGGCGGAGGACTACTCGGTCCTGGCCGCGTCGACCGTGACGAACACGGGGTCGAGCGTCCTGGACCAGAGCGTCGGGGTCAGCCCGCTGACCGCCGTCACCGGGTTCCCGCCCGGACGGACGGACGGAGTGATCCACCGCGGAGACGCGGAGGCGGCTCAGGCCCAGGCCGACGTGGGCACCGCCTACGGACAGCTCGCCTCGCAGGCGACGACCGCGCAGATCGGCGCCGAGATCGGCGGCAGCACGCTGAAGCCCGGGGTCTACACCGCGGCCGGACCGGTCGGAGTGACGGGGACGCTCACGCTCGACGCCGAGGGCGTCAACGAGGCGGTCTTCGTGATCCGCGCCGCGTCGACGCTGACGACGGCCTCGTCGAGCACGGTGGCCCTGATCAACGGAGCGCAGGCCTGCAACGTCTACTGGCAGATCGGCAGCTCCGCGACGCTCGGCACCGACTCGGACTTCGTGGGCTCCGTGCTCGCCTCGGCCTCGATCACGGTGACGACGGGCGTCTCCGTCGAGGGCCGCGCACTGGCCCGCACGGGAGCGGTCACGCTCGACTCCAACGACTTCACCGAGCCGGGCTGCGAGCCCTCCGACGGCGGACCGTCGCCGACGGCTACGCCGACCGTGACGCCGACGGTCACGCCGACCGTGACGCCGACCGTGACGCCGACGGTCACGCCGACCGTGACCCCGACGGTCACGCCGACCGTGACGCCGACCGTGACCCCGACGGCACGCCGACCGTGACGCCGACCGTGACCCCGACGGTCACGCCCACCGTGACGCCGACGGTCACGCCCACCGTGACGCCGACGGTCACGCCGACAGTCACACCGACCGTGACGCCCACGGTCACGCCGACGGTGACCCCGACCATCACGCCGACCGTGACCCCGACGGTGACCCCCACCGTCACGCCGACCGTGACGCCGACGGTCACACCCACTGTCACGCCGACCGTGACTCCCACCGTCACCCCGACGGTGACTCCCACCGTCGTGCCGACGGTGACTCCGACGGTGACTCCCACCGTCGTGCCGACGGTGACTCCGACGGTGACTCCGACGGTGACTCCGACGATCGCGCCCACCGTGGCTCCGACGGTGACTCCGACGATCGCGCCCACCGTGGCTCCGACGGTGACTCCGACGATCGCGCCCACCGTGGCTCCGACGGTCACGCCGACGACCACGCCGACGGTGACCCCGACCGTGGCTCCGACGGCGACTCCCACCACCACGCCGACGGCGACCCCCACCCCCACGCCGACCGCGACGCCCACGGCCTCGCCCACTCCGACCGCGACCACAGCGCCGCGACCGGCGCCCTCCTACGCCGCGGTCGTTCCCGTGTCCGGGTCGAACGGTCCCCGCGGTCCGGCTCTCGCCTCGACCGGAGTGGACGCCGCAGCGACGGCGACCGCCGGAGTGCTGGGCCTGCTCGCCCTGCTCGCCCTGCTCGGCGGCGGTCTGATGCTCCTCACCCTCCGACGCCGCGGTGAACGCACCGGGAGCTGATCCCGGCTGATCACCGGCAGCTGATCACCGCCAGGCCGTGCGCCGGACTCCCGAGGGGTCCGGCGCACGTCTGCGCCCACGATCGCGCTCCGCCCGTCCCTCCGGTGTCCTCGCCGATGCGCGCTGGCCCGCTCGTGCGTCGAGACGCCGCTCCGAGCGTCGGGACACCGCTGAGCAGGCGGTGTCCTCCGCGTTCTCGCGGAGGGCGGGGGCGTCAGCCGGAGGACTCCCGCGGCACGAAGCGGACGGGCATGGCCTGCACGCCCGCGGTCGGACGTCCGTGGATCGCGTTCGAGAGCTCCTCCGCGGCGGCGCGGCCGAGCGTGTCGAGCATCATGTCGATGCTCGAGAGCGGCGGGCGGGCGGCCTCGACGAGGAGGTCCCAGTTGTCGAAGCCGACGACGGCCACGTCCTGCGGAACCCGCCGACCGGTCTCGCGCAGGTGGTCGAGGGTGCCGCGGGCGATCTGGTCGCTCGCGCAGATGATCGCGTCGAGGTCCGGATGCGCGCGCAGCAGCGTCTCGGCGCACTGGCGGCCCCAGCTCTCGGACCACTGCCCGAAGAGGACGCCGCCGCCGACCAGCGGCAGCCCCGCCTCCGTCAGCGCCTGCTCGACGCCCCGGGCGCGGTCGTGGGCGGCGGTGTAGCTCGGCTCGCCGTTGACGAGGGCGATCCTCGTCCGTCCGCGCTCGATCAGGTGGCGGGCGGCGAGGACGCCGGCCTGCACGTTGTCGGGCGTGAAGGAGGAGTCGCGCGGATCCTCCGAGGGCGCATAGGCGTAGACGACCGGCACCGGGATGGTGCGCGTGATCGAAGGGCGCGGGTTCGTCGTCCGGCCGAGCACCACGATCCCGTCGACGCGCTTGGCGAGCAGATTCTTGATGTGGTGCTGCTCGCGGATCGAGTCGCCGCGGGCGTCGCAGAGGAGCACCGACGTCGATCCTGCGCCGAACGCGTCCTCGGCGCCGAGCAGCACGGGGAGCACGAAGCGGTTGTCGAGATCGTTGGTGAGCATCCCGATGGTGCCCGTGCGCCGGGAGTTGAGGGCCTGCGCGAACGGGTTCGGGGTGAAGGAGAGGGCCTCGGCGGCGTCCAGCACGCGCTGGCGGGTCTCGGCGCGCACCTGGTCGCGGCCGTTGAGCGCCTTGGAGGCGGTGGCGATCGAGACGCCGGCGGCGGCCGCCACGTCGGTGAGCGTGATGGTGCCGGTGGGCTTGCGTGGTGGCACCGCGCCTCCGTTCCGGGCCCGGCGGGCCGCCGCGTCGATCCTCGCACGACTCCGGCGAAAAACCGAAAAGACCGAAAAGGTCGCATCTCTTGACGCGCTGACCGCCCCTGCTTAGGTTTACCCGACAGAAAGTAGTTTCGGCCCGGCGTAGACGATCGGGACGACTGCCGAGGAATCCATCAACGACGAAGGGATCATCCGTGAAGACGAGGAAGCACGCTCGGGGCCTCGCCGCCGCCGTCCTGCTGGGGACGGCCGCCGCCGCACTGACCGGCTGCGCGAGCGGCTCCGGGGGAGACTCCGGCTCCGCCGCGGGAGGCAGCTACACGTTCTGGGACCCGTACCCCCAGTTCGACGAGTCGTCCGACTGGGCGAAGCTCATCGACTCCTGCGGGACCGAGGCCGGCGTCACCGTCGAGCGCACCGGCTACGACACCACCGACCTGACCAACAAGGCGCTGCTCGCCGGCCAGCAGGGCAACTCGCCCGACCTCCTGCTCGTCGACAACCCCGTGGTCTCGACGCTCGCGGAGTCGGGCATCCTGACCACGACCGCCGAGTCCGGGCTCTCCACCGACGGGATCGACGCGAACATCCTCGCGGCCGGCCAGACCGGCAGCGACACCTTCGGCGTGCCGATCGGCGCCAACACGCTCGCGCTGTACTACAACAAGGCCGTGCTCGAGAAGGCCGGCGTGGACGCCGCCTCCATCACCGACTGGGCCGGGCTGACCGACGCGCTCGAGGAGGTCACCGCCTCCGGTGGCAAGGGCATCACGTTCTCCGGCATCGGCACGGAGGAGGGGACCTTCCAGTTCCTGCCGTGGTTCTGGGGCTCCGGCGCCGAGCTGACCGACCTCGACTCGCCCGCCGCGGTCGACGCCGTCTCGCTCTGGAGCGACTGGCTGGAGAAGGGCTACGCGCCCAACTCCGTGATCGGCAACACGCAGACCACGAGCTGGCAGGAGTTCGAGACCGGCGAGTACGCGTTCGGCGAGAACGGCACCTGGCAGCTGGCCAACGCGAAGGCCTCGGGCATCGACTACGGCGTCCTGACCATCCCGTCGAAGGACGGCGGAGCGGCCCCCGCACCGACCGGAGGCGAGTTCCTCACCCTCCCGGTGCAGTCGGACACGGCGCGCTACGAGACCTCGAAGCAGATCGCCGAGTGCCTGACCTCGACGGAGAGCCTGGTCACGACCGACAACACGCTCTCGTACATCGCGCCGACGGCCGAGGCGCAGCAGGAGCAGGTCGCCGGCAACGCCGACCTCGAGCCGTGGGTCACCGCCGTGCAGGCCGCGAAGGGCCGCACCTCGGACGACCTCGGCACGAAGTACCCGAAGATCTCGGAGCAGCTGTGGGGCGCGGTGCAGACCGTGCTCAGCGGCTCGCAGTCTCCCGAGGACGCCCTGAAGGCCGCCCAGTCGGCCGCCGAATCCGCCACGAAGTAGGACGACCGGGGGCTCCCGCTCCCCGAACGAGGTCCCCCCGGCCGGTGCTCCGCGCACCGGCCGGGGGGACGGGAGAGACCATGACCACTGCCACCGAGACCGCCCGCCTCCTGCGGCGCGGCACCGAGCCGCCGGCCCCGCCCGCCCCGGCCGCCGAGAGCCGTCGGCGCCGCCGGCGCCCCGAGGGCGGCCGCCTGGTCGCGTGGGCGTTCCTCGCCCCGCTCGTCGCCTACCTGCTCGTCTTCTACGCGTTCCCGCTCTACCGCAACCTCGAGCTGAGCCTGAAGGACTACACGGTCCGCTCGTTCGTGCAGGGGAACGCGCCCTTCGTCTGGTTCGACAACTACGTCCAGGTGTTCCAGGACGCGACCTTCGGCCCGGCGCTGCTGCACACGGCGGTCTTCACCGGCGTCTCGCTCCTCTTCCAGTTCACGCTGGGGCTGGCGCTCGCCGTGTTCTTCTACCGCCGCTTCCCGCTGGCGAGCACGCTCCGGGCGCTGTTCCTGGTGCCGTGGCTCCTGCCGCTGATCGTCTCGGCCTCGACCTGGTCGTGGATGCTCAACAGCGACTCCGGCATCGTGAACGCGTTCCTGGAGTCGTTCGGGATCGGCCAGATCAACTGGCTCACCTCGCCGACCACCTCGCTGATCGCGGTCCTGATCGCGAACATCTGGATCGGCATCCCGTTCAACCTGGTGATCCTCTACTCCGGCCTGCAGAACATCTCGCAGGACCTCTACGAGGCGGCCTCGCTCGACGGCGCGACCGGCGCCCAGCAGTTCTGGCGGATCACGCTGCCGCTGCTGCGGCCGGTGTCGGCGATCACGATCCTGCTCGGCCTCGTCTACACGCTGAAGGTGTTCGACATCATCTGGATCATGACGAAGGGCGGCCCCGCCGACTCCTCGACCACGCTCGCCACCTGGACGTACCAGCTCGGCTTCGGCTCGATGCTGCCCGACTTCGGACCGGCCGCGGCCGTCGGCAACCTGCTGATCATCCTGGCCCTCGTCTTCGGCCTCGTGTACATCCGGGTCCAGCGGAAGCAGGCCGACTCGTGACCGCCCGCCGCCCCTGGTACCTGACGGTGGTCGGGATCGCCCTCACGGCGGTCATGCTGTTCCCCGTCTACTGGATGATCAACGTCTCCCTCACTCCGACCGGCTCGATGCGGAAGGATCCGCCGGACTGGTTCCCGTTCTCGCCCACGTTCACTGGCTACCAGGCGGTGCTGAGCGAGCAGCTGCCCTACCTGGGCACCAGCCTCGTCGTCGGCCTCGGCACGGTGCTGCTGACCGTGGCGATCGCCGCTCCCGCCGCCTACTCGCTGGCGAAGCTGCGGCCCCGCGGCGGGCAGGCCCTCTCGTTCGTGCTGCTGATCGCGCAGATGATCCCGGCGATCATCATGGCGATGGGCTTCTACGCCATCTACCTCAACCTGGGGCTGCTCAACTCGATCCCGGGCCTGATCGTGGCCGACTCCACCATCGCGGTGCCGTTCGGCGTGCTGATCTTCACGGCCTTCATGTCGGGGATCCCCGACGAGCTCACCCAGGCGGCCCGGATGGACGGAGCGAGCGCCTGGCGCACCTTCACCTCGGTGATCATGCCGATCAGCCGCAACTCCGTCGTCACCGTCTCGCTGTTCGCGTTCCTCTGGGCCTGGTCGGACTTCATCTTCGCCTCGACGCTCGACAGCGGCGGCAAGCTTCAGCCGATCACCCTCGGCATCTACAAGTACATCGGCAACAACAACCAGGAGTGGAACTCGATCATGGCGACCGCCGTGGTCGCCTCGCTCCCGGCCGCCGTCCTCCTCGTCGTCGCCCAGCGGTATGTCTCGGCGGGAGTCACCGCCGGCGCCGTCAAGGACTGACCCGTCCCTCCAAGGAGACACCGTGACCCTCACCGCCCCCACCGCCACCGCCCTCGGCGGCCCGGTCGCCCCCTCGCGGAGCGTGCTCCGGCCGCTCCGCCAGGACGAGATCCTCCTCACCGGCGGCTTCTGGAAGCACTACCAGGACCTCAACTCCTCCGCCGTCATCGAGCACTGCCGCTCGTGGATCGAGCGCGTCGGCTGGGCCGGCAACTTCGACCGCGCGGCCGACGGCTCGATCTCGTCCGCCGAGGGCGGCGACGCGCACGCGGGCATCGAGTTCGTGGACTCCGAGGTCTACAAGCTCCTCGAGGCCATGGCCTGGGAGCTCGGCCGGAGCGACGACGCCGGGCTGCAGGAGCGGTACGACGACCTCGTCGCGCGGGTCGCCTCCGCCCAGGACCCGGACGGGTACCTGCACACGAGCTTCGGCCGGCCCGGCCAGCGTGCGCGCTACTCCGACCTGGAGTGGGGCCACGAGCTGTACAGCTTCGGGCACCTGATCCAGGCCGCCGTGGCGCGGCTCCGCACCGGGCACGACGACCTCCTGCCGCAGGTCGCCCGACGGCTCGCCGACCACGTGCACCGCGAGTTCGGGCCCGAGGGGAGGGTCGCCGTGTGCGGCCACCCCGAGATCGAGCCGGCGCTCGCCGAGCTGGCGCGGGCGACGGGGGAGGAGCGCTACCTCGAGCTGGCCCGCCTCTTCGTGGAGCGGCGCGGGACGGGGACGCTGAAGCCGATCGCGTTCGGCGCCGAGTACTTCCAGGACGACGTGCCCGTGCGCGACGCGGAGGTGCTGCGCGGCCACGCGGTGCGGGCCCTCTACCTCGCCTCCGGGGCTCTCGATGTCGCGGTCGAGACCGGCGACGCCGAGCTGGAGGAGGCGGTCCGCCGCCAGTGGGAGGCGACCGTCGAGCGGCGCACCTACGTCACGGGCGGGATGGGCTCGCACCACCAGGACGAGGCGTTCGGCGCCGACTACGAGCTGCCGCCGGACCGCGCCTACGCCGAGACCTGCGCGGCGATCGGCTCCACGATGCTCAGCTGGCGGCTCCTGCTCGGCTCGAACGAGCCCCGCTACGCGGACCTGATGGAGCGGACGCTGCTGAACGCGGTGCTCCCCGCGACCCGCGACGACGGCCGCGCCTTCTTCTACACGAACACGCTGCAGCAGCGCGTCGACGGAGTGGCACCGGACGAGTCGCGCGAGACCGACCGCGCGCAGTCCAGCCTCCGCGCGCCCTGGTTCTGGGTCTCGTGCTGCCCGACCAACACCGCCCGCACCCTGGCGAGCGTGGAGCTCGGCTTCGCGACCGCCACCGACGACGGGGTGCAGCTCCACCAGTACGGCGCGTACGAGGTGCGCACCGGAGGCGTCGCGCTGCGCGTCGAGACGGAGTACCCGGCCGACGGCGAGGTCGTCGTGCGGATCCTCGAGGACGCGGAGTTCGCGCTGACGCTGCGGGTCCCTCCGTTCGCGCGGGGCTCGGCGCTGCTCGACGGCGAGCCGGTCTCGACGCCGACCGTCACCGTCCGCCGGGCGTTCTCCGCCGGCGACACCGTGCGGCTCTCGCTGCCGATGACGGCCCGCTTCGTCGCCCCGCATCCCCGGATCGACGCGGTGCGCGGCCAGGTCGCCCTCGAGCGCGGGCCGTTCGTGCTGGCGATCGAGTCGCTCGACCTGCCCGAGGGCCTGGACACCGAGCACATCGCGGTCGACGCCTCGGTGCCGCCCGTCGTGACGGCGGAGGGAGCGCGCGTGTCCCTCGTGGCGCGCGAGGCGGCTCCCGGATGGCCCTACGGTTTCGTGCCGGTGGAGGAGGGGCGCCGCTTCGAGGCGGAGTTCCGGCCGTACCACCGCTGGGCGAACCGCGGACCGTCGACGATGCGGATCTGGACGCCGACGGCCTGACAGGCACCGCTCGCGAGAACGCAGGAGTCGTCGCACTCGAGCGCGAGTGCGACGACTCCTGCGTAGTGGCTGCCGTTGCGGCGCCTGCGCTCAGATCCAGCCGCGCTCGCGGGCCTCGATGACCGCGCGCTGGCGGGTGTCGACGTCGAGCTTGCGCAGGATCGACGAGACGTGGTTGCGGACGGTGCCGGAGGAGAGGTGCAGCGCCGCGCCGATCTCGCCGATCGTCTCGCCGCGGGAGCCGGCGCTGAGCACGTCGAGCTCGCGGTCGGTCAGCGGGCTGCGCGTGCTCGCCAGGGCGTCGGCGGCGATCTCCGGATCGACGTAGCGGCGTCCGCTCGCGACCTGGCGGATCACCTCGGCGACGTCCTCGACCCGGCGCGACTTCGGCAGGAAGCCGCTGACGCCCGCTCCGAGCGCTCGCCGCAGGACCCCCGGCCGCGCGTGCCGGGTGACGACCACGACCCGCGTCGCCGAGACCCGGCGCAGCCGCTCCGCCGCCTCGATCCCGTCGAGCCCGGGCATCTCGACGTCGAACAGGCACACGTCGGGCTGCAGGCGCAGCGCCTCCGCGACCGCCTGCTCGCCGTCGCGGCACTCGCCCACGATCTCGAGGTCCTCCTCGAGGCGGAGGAGCGCGGCCAGAGCCGTGCGGATCATGTCCTCGTCGTCGGCGATCAGCACCCGGATCACGAGTCGCTCCCCACCGGCAGGCGCGCGTCCAGCTCGAAGGAGCGGCGGACCGCCCCGGCGCGCAGCGTCCCCCCTGCCCGCTCGACCCGCTCCGCCATGCCGAGGACGCCCGAGCCGGTCCCGTCCGCCTCCTCCGCGTCCGGTGCCAGGTCGTTCACCGCCTCGAACCGCCACTCGTCCTGCTCCCGCGCGAGCCGCAGCCGCGCGCTGGAGCCGCCGCCGTGCTTGAGGATGTTCGTCGTCGTCTCGCGGACAACCGGCCCGAGCGTCTCGGCCGGCGCGTGAGCCGCCGCCGGGTCGACCTCGAGCTCGACGCGGAGCCCGGCCGAGCGGAGCAGGTCGGCGGCGTTGGCCAGCTCGTCGACGAGCGGGACGCTGCGGAAGCGCGTCGCCAGCTCGCGGGTGCCGGTGCGGGCGCCGTCGACCGAGCGCTGGGCGGCGCGCAGCTGCTCGAGAGCGGCCTCCGGGTCGCTGCCGAGGAGGCGCTCGGCGAGCTCGAGCTGCAGCGCGATCACCTGGAGGTGGTGGCCCTGGAGGTCGTGCACGTCGCCGGCGAGCAGCAGGCGCTCCTGGGCGGCGGCGAGCCGGCCCTCGGCGGCGCGCGCCCGGTCGAGCTCGCGGACGATGTCCCACCACCACAGCGCGCTGACGACCGTCAGTGGCAGCAGCGTCGCGAACAGCAGGAGGGTCGAGAGCGCGGCCGACGCGTCCGGCGCCGCTCGCGTCTGCTCGAGCACCGCCGCGACCGCGAGGACGATCGTGCAGAGCACCATCACCCGGAGCCGCACCCCGCTCTGCCAGGGCAGCACGGCGACCAGGGTCGCGGCGAGCGAGAGTCCGAGCGCGAGGCTCCCGGCGGCCGTGCCGGTGAGCGCCGCGGCCGCCACTCCGAGGCAGAAGACCAGGGTCGGCGCAGCCCGGAGGCGCACCGGGCCCTCGCGGTCGGCGCGCCGGTACGCGAGCGCGGTCGGCGAGAACACCGCGACCCAGGCGGCCGCGCCCAGGAAGTAGGCGGCCTTCCGCCACTCCTCGGCCTCGGCGCTCAGCACCGCCACGGACCAGACGGCCAGGACGACCACCACGAAGGAGGCGGCTGACGCGAGGGTGTACCACCAGGTCACGGCGACGCCGCGGCCCGCGCGCACGGGCGGATCCGCCTCGGTCGTGTTCACCATGCGGCCCAAGCTACGACCATGACACTTGTCACCCCTCGGACCGTCGATCGTCCCGGACAGCGGTGACCCGGCGGCACTGCCGCGGCGCTCCCGGACACGGTCGGATGGAGGAGTCCCGAGAGCCGGGGCCACGAACCGGAAGGCACGACCATGACGATCATCAGCGACGCGATCCTCGGATTCCAGGACCTGATCGGCCGCGTTCCCGAGCTCGTGCAGCCCCTCGTCGTCGCCGCGGCCGGGGCCGTCCCCTTCATCGAGGGCGAGGGAGCGGCGAGCATCGGGATCATCGGCGGCATCCACCCGGTCGTCGCCGGGCTTGCGGGGGCGATCGGCAACTTCGTCTGCGTGGCGCTGCTCGTGCTGCTGGGCACCGGCGTCCGCTCGGCGATCACGGGCCGCTCGGAGGCGAAGCGGACGACTCCGCGGCGCGAGAAGTTCCAGCGGGCCTTCACCCGCTACGGCGTCCCGGGCGTGAGCCTGCTGGGGCCGCTGCTGCTCCCGACGCACTTCACCGCGGTGATGCTGGCGGGCGCCGGAGTCGGCCGAGGGCGGATCCTGCTCTGGCAGGGCGTCGCGATCGCGCTGTGGACGACGGTGCTCACGGTGATCGTCGGGCTCGCGGTCTCGGGCGCGACGCAGGCGGGCTGAGCGGGCCGGACACGGTCCTGAAGCGTGGAACCCCGGTCGCGTAGAGGCGTTCGCGCCACCGGTCAGTGCCGGATGCGCCGTCCCGGTCCGCCGTCCGGGTCCGCCGGGCCGGCGGACTGCAGGTGGGTGTGCAGGCGGATGAGGGTGTCGCGCAGCCGGGTCTTGACGGTGCCGAGCGGGATCGACAGCTCCTCCGCGATCTCGGAGTGGCTGTACCCGCGGACGTAGGCGAGGTAGAGGACGTCGTGGTGGATGGCGGCGAGCTGCCGGATCGCGCCGGCCGCGGGCGCCAGGGCCAGCCGGACGTCCGAGCGCTCCCACTCGTGATCGCGCGGCCGGTCGAGGACCGTGTACTGCAGCTCCCGGCGCCGCGCCGACCGGTCCGCCCGGGCGCGGTCCACGGCACGGCGGTGCGCGACCTGGGCCAGGAAGGCGAGCACGGGACGGCCCGGGTCGAGCGAGCGCGCGGTGCGCCAGAGCTCGAGGTAGACCTCCTGCGCGACCTCCTCGGCGGCGGCGCGGTCGTCGAGCACGGCATCCGCGACGGAGACGACCCGGCCCGCGGTGAGCGAGTAGAGCTGCCGGAAGGCGGTCCGGTCGCCCGCGCAGACCCGCAGCAGCAGGGCAGCCGACCGTGCAGGGCCGTCCCCGGGCTCACGCCGCTTGCCCGTCATCGTCGACACAGGGCTCAGCCTGGCACCGCGGACGCGCTCCTCCCGGGGTCGTGCCCCGAGAGGTGGCCCCCGTTAGAGGCTCACTTCTGCTCGCGTCCGCTGATGTGCGCCGCCCGACCCCCACTCTGCCCAGGGCCGGCCGTTCGCAACCGAGGCCCGGAGCGTCCGACAGTGGCCATCAGGCCGGTGCCGGGCCGCTCGACCTCGGTTGCGGACGGGCTCAGACGGCGACGCGCGCGTTCGACTGCGCGAGGAGAGCGACCGAGCGCAGGCGCGCCTCCGTCTGCAGCGACGCGTGGGCGACGATGACCTCGTCGGCGTCGGCGGAGCGGGCGAAGTCGGCGGTGTAGTCGGCCACCTGGTCGCCGGTGCCGACACCGGTGTAGGTGGTCATGCTCGCGACGTGGGCGCCGATCGGGGCGCTGAGCAGGGCGTCGAGCTCCTCGTCGTCGAAGGTCTGGCCGACGGGGATCTGCCCGCTCTGGCGCAGCAGCATCATCAGGCGGGCGCGCTTCATCTGCGCGAACTGCTCCTGTGCGTCCTCCTCGGTGTCGGCGGCGATGGCGTTCATCCCGGCGATCACGTAGGGCGCGTCGAGCTGCTCGGAGGGGCGGAAGCCGCGGCGGTACTCCGCGACGGCCTGGTGCAGCGCGTCCGGAGCGAAGTGCGAGGCGAACGCGTACGGCAGGCCCAGCGCGGCCGCGAGCTGCGCGCCGAAGAGCGAGGAGCCGAGGATGTAGAGGGGGACGCGGGTGCCGGCACCGGGCGTCGCGCTCACTCCGGGGATGCGGGACTCGCCGGCGAGGAACGCCTGCAGCTCCAGCACGTCCTGCGGGAAGCGCTCGGAGGAGTCGGGGTCGCGGCGGAGCGCGCGGAAGGTCGCCTGGTCGCTGCCGGGGGCGCGGCCGAGTCCGAGGTCGATCCGTCCCGGGTGCAGCGTCTCGAGGGTGCCGAACTGCTCGGCGATGGTGAGCGGGGAGTGGTTCGGCAGCATGACGCCGCCGGAGCCGAGGCGGATCGTGGAGGTCTGCGAGGCGACGTGCGCGATGAGCACAGAGGTCGCGCTGGAGGCGATGCTCGCCATGTTGTGGTGCTCGGCGTACCAGACGCGGCGGTAGCCGTTCCGCTCGGCCTCCTGGGCCAGGGCGACGGAGGCGGCGAAGCTGTCGCGAGCGGTCTCACCGGGGGCGATGGGGGCGAGGTCGAGGATGGAGAGGGGAACGCTCATGGTGAGGGCAACGCCCGCGACGGCTCCGGTGTTCCCGTCGCGGGCGCCTTCCTCACGCCTCGGGGATGTCGCGGCCGTACGCCTCCAGCGTCACGGCCTCGGGCTCCGGTCCGCCGCGCACGCCGGCCTCGAGGGCGTCGATCCGGGCGAGCTCCGAGCCGGAGAGCGCGAAGTCGAACACGTCGATGTTCTCGGCGATGCGCTCGGGGCGGGTCGACTTGGGGATGACCTGGCGGCCCTCCTGCAGGTGCCAGCGCAGCATCACCTGCGCGGCCGTCTTCCCGTACTTGGCGCCGAGATCGAGGAGCACCGGGTCGTCGAAGCTGCGGCGCGGGGAGTCGCGGTAGGCGGTGATGCCGCCGATCGGCGACCAGGCCTGGGTGAGGATGTCGTTCTCGCAGCCGAAGCGCTCGACCCGCCGCTGCTGGAAGTACGGGTGAACCTCGAGCTGGTTCACCGCGGGGACGACGTCGGTCTCGGCGAGGAGGCGGGTGAGGTGCTCGACCATGAAGTTGCTCACGCCGATCGCCCGCACCCTCCCGTCGGCGAGCAGCCGCTCGAGCGCCCGGTAGGCGTCGAGGGTGCGGTCGAAGGCCTCGGGCAGGGCCTGGTGCAGGATCAGCAGGTCGATCCGCTCGACGCCGAGCTTGCCCGCGCTCTTGTCGAAGGCGTGCAGCGTCTCGTCGTAGCCGTAGTCGCTGATCCACACCTTCGTCTCGAGGAAGACGTCGTCGCGGCCGGCGATCGCCTCGCCCACCTCGCGCTCGTTGCCGTAGGCCGCCGCCGTGTCGATGTGCCGGTACCCCGCGTCGAGCGCGGCGGCGACGGCGGCGCGGGTCTCGTCGGGCGGAGTCTGGAAGACGCCGAGTCCGAGGGCGGGGATCTCGACACCGTTGTGGAGAGTGAACGTGTTCATGAGCCCACGCTACGTTTACAGACGCCGAGTCGCCCGAGAAGCCGCGCGCGACTCCTCAGGCGACCCCGTCGCTCCGGCCCTGCTCAGCCGTCGATCGGCAGCAGGATCCCCTTCACCGTCTCGTCCGTGGCGAGGAACTCCTGCACGGCCGGATCCTGGAAGGCCTGGACGAGCTTCCTCACGTTCTCGGTGTCGCGGTACTTCGAGCCGATGGTGAGCTGCCCGGCGAAGTCGTCGGGGGCCTGCGGGGCGAAGATCTGCTGCTCGATCGGGATGCCGGCGGCGAGGTAGTACTCGGTGTAGCCGACGGCCGCGTCGAGGTCCGGCAGCGCGCGCGACTGGGCGGCGAAGTCGAGCAGCGTGAACTGCAGGTTCTTCGGGTTCTCGGCGATGTCGTCCTGGGTCGCGGTGCCCGGCTCCGTGCCCGGCTTCAGCGTGATCAGGCCGGCGTTCTGCAGCAGCCAGAGGCCCTGCGCCTCGTTGGCGGGGTCGGAGTAGAGCGAGACCGTGCCGCCGTCGGGGATCTGGGAGACGTCGGAGTACTTGTCGCTCCAGAGCCCGAAGCCCCAGCGGAAGACGGGGGTGGCCGCCTCCTCCTCGAAGTCGGGGTTGGCCTCGAGCACCTGTCCCAGCCAGAGCTTGTGCTGGTAGACCGTGGCCGCGACCTCGCCCTCGCTCACCGCGCGGTTGATGGTGTTGCTGTCCGAGAGCCCCTTGAAGGCGACGGTGATGCCGTAGCGCGGCGCCACCTCCTTCGCGACGAAGTCGACCAGGGCCTGCTCGGAGGCGTTGCCCTCGGCGGTCGCGACGTAGAGCGTCGCTCCCTCCTGCTCGTTGGCCGAGACGGCGGGGGAGAGGAGCGGGACGGCGATCGCGCAGGCGACGCCGACCACGACGACGGCCGCTCCGGCGATCCAGGGCCAGCGGCGCTTCTTCTTGAGATCGAATCCGAGGTCGTCGGGAGTGGACATGGCGGTGCCTTTCGAAGAGGGGGTGCGCGGGCGCGCGGGAGGGGCGCCCGAGGGCGCAGGAGGAGGAGTGGTGGTTCTAGACGGCGGCCGCGACCCGGGGCGCTCGCCGCGAGCGGGAGGCGCCGGGCGTGGTCGCGCGGACGAGGGCGTCGCCGGTGAGCTGCACGGTCGCGACGGTGGCGACCAGGATCACGATGGTGGCGAGCATGACGGTGGTGTCGAAGCGCTGGTAGCCGTAGGTCACCGCGACGTAGCCGATGCCGCCGGCGCCGATCGTGCCGGCGATCGCCGAGTACTCGATCATCGCGATCGTGTTGATCGTCAGGCCGCCGATGATCTGCGGCACCGCCTCGCTCAGCTGAGCGGTCCGCACCACCTGCAGCCGCGACGCTCCGGAGGCGCGGGCGACGCGGGTGAGCGAGAGCGGCACGCTGCGCAGCGCGTTCTCGACGATCCGGGTGAAGAAGGCGATCCCCGCGATCGACATCGGCACGACGGCGGCCGCGATCCCGATGTTGGTGCCGGTGATCAGGCGCGTGAACGGCATGATCGACGCCATCAGGATGAGGAACGGCAGCGAGCGGCCGACGCTGATGACGGCGCTGAGCACCTGGTGGGCGGCCCGGTTCTCGGCCAGCCCGCCCGGAGCGAGGTTGTGCACGAGAGCGCCCAGCGGCACGCCGACCAGCACCACGATCGCCATGACGATGCCGACCATGATCAGCGTCTCGCCGAGCGCCGGCAGCACCAGCGCGGGGATCTGCTCGAGCGGGACCTTGTTGTCGAGGTGGAGGATCATGCCGCCACCTCCTCGGCGAGGACGCGCACGCCGGCGGGCCGGACCGACAGGCCGAGCTCGGCCGCCGCACGGGTGAGCCGCGCCTCGTCGACCGGGCCGAGCCCGATCGTCGCGTGGCCGACCGCCTGCCCGTCCACCGTCTCGATCGCCGCGCCGAGCAGCGAGACGGGGCCGACCGCCTCCGCGAGCCGGGTGACCCAGTCGGTCGGCACTCCGGAGCGGGAGTAGCCCACCACCCATTCGCCCAGACCCGGGCCGGGCGCGACGGAGGGGCGCACCGGGTTGAGGGCGAGGCCGAGCGGGGACGCGGGGTCGCGCAGCAGGTCGACGAGGCGCCCCGACTCCACGATGCGGCCGTGGTCGAGGCGGGCGACGGAGTCGGCCACCTGGCGCACCGTCTCCATCTCGTGGGTGATGAAGAGGATCGAGAGGCCCAGGTCGTCGCGCAGCTCCTTCAGGAGCGTGGTGATCGCGGTGGTCGAGGCGGGGTCGAGGCCCGAGGTCGCCTCGTCGGAGAGCAGCACCGAGGGGCGGAGGGCGAGCGCGCGGGCGATGCCGACGCGCTGGCGCTGACCACCGGAGAGCTGGTGCGGGTAGTAGCGGGCGCGGTCCGAGAGGCCGACGCGCTCGAGCAGCTCCGCGACGCGGTGCTTCGTCTCGGCGGCGGTGACGCCGAGGTACTCCAACGGCAGGGCCACGTTCTGCTCGGCCGTGCGGCGGCTGAAGAGTCCGTCGGACTGGAAGACGGTGCCGATGCGGCGGCGGGCGACGCGCAGCCGCTCCTCCGAGAGCTGCGAGAGCGCCTCCCCGTTGACGACGACCGTGCCCGAGGTGGGCCGCTCGAGGAGGTTCACGCAGGCGGCGAGCGTGCTCTTGCCCGCACCGCTCGGGCCGACGACGGCGAAGATCTCGCCGGTCGCGACCGAGAAGTCGAGGCGGTCGAGCACGGTCGCCGGACCGTACGACTTGCTGAGCTGCTCGAGCCGGATCATCGCGTTCCTTCGGACGGGTCGGGCGGCCGCGGCCTCTCCGCGTCGTCCCGGACACGATGATGGAGCACCGCGGGCCCGCCCGTCCCGGCCCGCGTCGCCCGGCGTAACCCTTCGTCGCCGGGCGTAACAGTGCGCGGGGCGGAGGGGTCGCTCATGCCGGTCCCGCCGCTGCCGGGCGCTCCCGCTCAGCTCGCGGCGGCCGCCGCGCGGGGGCTCTCGGCGCTCGCCTCGCGGTCGAAGCGCTCGCGGCTGAAGACCTGGTCGGCTGTCGTCAGGGCGAGGCCGATCACGCCGGCCAGCTCGCCCAGGTCCGACGTGTGGATGGTCAGGTGCCGCGTGGCGAGCGGGTGGGTGCGCAGGTAGACGCGCTCGCGCAGGCCCGACATCAGCACCTCGCCGCAGTCGCCGAGCTGGCCCGAGATCACGATGGTCCGCGGGTTGAGGATGTTGACGAGGTCGGCGACCGCCTCGCCGAGGACGCGGCCGGCCTGGCGCACCGCCTGGGTGGCGCGCATGTCGCCGCGGAGCACGCGGGCCGTGACGTCGGCGACGTGCGCGATCGAGGGATCGTCGGCCGAGAGGTCGCGGACGAGGGCCCAGCCGCTCGCGTACGCCTCCACGCAGCCGGCGTTGCCGCAGCGGCAGGGCAGCGGATCCGCGTCGACCGTGCCCGTGACCGCGCGGGTGTGGCCGATGTCGCCGGCCGCGCCGACGGCTCCGCGGATCGTCGCTCCGTTGAAGACGAGGCCCGAGCCGATGCCGGTGCCGAGCTTCAGGCTGATCAGGTTGTCGGAGCCGTGGTGGCGCGACTCGGCGAGGGCGCGGGCGTTCGCGTCGTTCTCGATGACGACCTGCACGCCCTCGTACGGCTCGGCGAAGTAGCCGGCGATGTCGAAGTCGTCCCAGCCGGTCATGATCGGCGGGTTGCGCACGCGCCCGGCGGCGAACTCGACCGGCCCCGGGACTCCGACGCCGATGCCGGCGACCGCGTCGCCCTGCTGCAGCCGCTCGAACGCGGCGATCACCAGCGAGAGCACGGCGTCCGGTCCCTCCCAGACGTCGACGACGCCGCTCTCGTGCCGGAGGGGGGTGCCGCGCAGGTCGCAGGCGGCGGCGACGAATCCGCTCGCTCCGATGTCGGCGGTGAGGAAGACCGTGCCGACCAGGTTCATCGCGAACATGCTCGAGGGGCGCCCGCCGGTCGACTCGCCGCCGGTGGTGGGGGCGATCAGGCCGAGCTCCACGAGGGTCGCGAGGCGCTGGTTGACGGTGGAGCGGGAGAGCCCCGTCTGCTCCATCACCGCGTTGCGCGAGATCTCGCCCTGCTCGCGGAACAGCGCGAGGACGTCGGCCACGTGCGAACCGGCCTCGCCGGTGGAGTACCCCGTCATCGCTCCCCCTCTTGTCACGGTCAGCGTACATGCCTGCCGACGGGAAACCTGAAGTTCCCCGACTTTCGTATTGCGGTAACGCGAAAGCCCGGGTAGTTTTCACACACCGGCACGCAGTGGTGCCACTGATCCTCAAGGATGACGATGAACCGCACAGCACGCCGCCTCCTCCCGGTTCTTGCACCGGTCGGCGCCCTCGCACTCCTCCTCACCGGCTGCGCCTCGGGTGGCGACACGGCCGCCGGCGGCTCCGGATCGACCAAGGTCGCCGCGGTCATCAAGGGCCTCGACAACCCCTTCTTCCAGGCGATGGAGAACGGCATCGAGGACACCGCGAAGGACGACTCCGTGGACGTCTCGGTGCAGGCCGCCGCCGACATCGGCGACACCACCGGCCAGGCCGACAAGCTCACCACGGTCGCCGGCCAGGACTTCGGCTGCCTGATCGTCAACCCGATCAGCGGCACGAACCTGGTGCAGGCCCTCGCCTCCGCCACCGGCAAGACGATCGTCAACATCGACAGCCCGCTCGACCCCGACGCGGTCGAGGCCGCGAACCTCGACGTCACCACCTACATCGGCACCGACAACGAGGCCGCGGGCGGCAAGGCCGGCGACTTCCTCCTGCAGCAGCTGCCCGCCGGCTCCGAGGTCGCCGTCATCGGCGGAGTCTCGGGAGACGTCACCAGCGCCGCCCGCGTCGACGGCTTCACCGCCGCGATCGGCTCCGACCTCACCGTCGTCCAGGAGGCCGCGGCCGACTGGAAGCGCGAGGTCGCGCTGACCAAGGCGACCGACATCCTCGCCGCGAACCCCGACGTGAAGGCGTTCTTCGCCGCGAACGACGACATGGGCCTCGGCATCGTCAAGGCCGTCGAGAACGCGGGCCTCACCGGCTCCGTCCAGGTGGTCAGCGTCGACGGCAACGAGGACGCGCTGCAGTCGGTGAAGGACGGCGGCCTCACCGCCACCGTCGCCCAGTACCCCTACGCGATCGGCCAGCTCGGCGTGCAGGCGTGCGAGGCCGTCGGCGCCGGCGAGGAGATCCCCGCCGAGATCGAGTCGCCCACCGCACTCGTGACCTCCGAGACCGCGGAGCAGGCCCTCGGCGCCTTCCCCCAGCCGTTCGAGGAGTTCGACAACCCGCTCGCCGCGCTCGTCCCCAGCAAGTAGGACCTCCCGCCCATGGCAACCCAGGAAGCGACCATGACCTCAGTCACCGCCCGACCCCCGGCCAGCGCCTCCCCGCTGCTGGCGAACCTCCGTCAGCTCAGCTTCTGGGCCGAGAACGCCGCACCGATCGGGCTCGTCGCCCTGGTGATCGTGTTCTCGATCGCGACGCCGACGTTCCTCAGCCTCGGCAACATCAAGGCGATGCTCGTCGCCGCCGCGATCCTGGTCATCCTCTCGATCGGCCAGTCCTTCGTCATCACCACCGGCGGCATCGACCTCTCGATCTCGGCGACGATGACCGTCGGAGCGGTCGGCTTCGGCATCGGCTGGAGCGCCGGCTGGGGCTTCTGGCTCTCGGCGCTCGCGGCCCTGCTCTTCGCGGGGCTGATCGGAGTGATCAACGGCTTCCTGATCGCGAAGGGCAAGGTCACCGACTTCATCGCGACACTGGGCACGCTCTCGGTGGCGACCGGCCTCGCGCTGATCGTCTCCGACGGCAAGCCGATCACGGTCGGCAGCCCCGAGCTGCTCCGCCTCACCACCGGCTCGATCGGGATCATCGGCTACCCGATCATCCTGGCCGCGGTCATCGGAGTCGTCGCCTGGGTCGTCATGTTCCGAACCCGCTTCGGCCTGCACGTGCAGGCGGTCGGCGGCAACGAGGAGAGCGCGGTCGCCAACGGCATCAAGGCCGGACGCGTGCGCATCGCGGTGTACATCATCGCCGCCGTCCTCGCCGGAGTCGGCTCGCTCCTCCTCGTCGCCCGCGTCGGCGCCGCGGAGCCGGCCATCAACACGCAGTACCTGCTCAACTCCATCGCGGCCGTCGTGCTCGGCGGAGTGAGCCTCACCGGCGGCAAGGCCAAGATCGTCGGCCCGATCATCGGAGCGTTCCTCCTGACCGCGCTGACCAACGGCCTGACCCTGCTCGGCGTCTCGCAGTTCTACCAGCCCCTCGCCGTCGGCCTGGTGGTCGTGCTCGCCGCCCTCATCACCCGCTACCAGAAGAAGTGAGCCCAGCCATGACCAGCGACATCCTGCTCGAAGCGCGGGACATCAAGAAGTCCTTCGGCGGCGTCCACGCTCTCAAGGGAGCGTCGATGTCGATGCGCCGCGGCGAGATCACCGCCCTGATCGGCGACAACGGCGCGGGCAAGTCCACCCTCGTCCGCTGCCTCTCCGGAGTGCACCCCGCCGACTCCGGCACCATCACCCTCGACGGCGACGTGGTGCACTTCACCACTCCGCTCGGCGCCCGGGACGGCGGCATCGAGACGGTGCACCAGACCCTCGCCCTGGTCGAGGACCTGACCGTGTGGCAGAACTTCTTCCTCGGCCGGGAGCTCACCAAGGGCGTGCCCGGGGTGCGGTTCCTCGACCGGACGCAGATGAAGAAGACGGCCCAGGAGCTTCTCGGCGACCTCGCCGTGAACGTCCCGCCGGTCACCAGCAAGGTCCGCCGCCTCTCGGGCGGCCAGCGCCAGGCGGTCGCGATCGCCCGGGCCGCGGGCTGGGGCAGCAAGATCGTGATCATGGACGAGCCGACCGCGGCGCTCGGCGTCCAGGAGACGGCGCGCGTCGAGAAGATCATCCTCAAGCTGCGCGACGCCGGAGTGGCCGTGCTGCTGATCAGCCACAACTTCGACCAGGTGATGCGCCTGAGCGACCAGGTGTGGGTGATGCGCGCGGGCCTCGCCGTCGCCGGCCGCCGCACCGCCGAGACCAGCGGCGACGAGCTCGTCTCGCTGATCACGGGCGCGAAGGCCGCCTGATGCACCCCGAGTTCCTGCACCGCGGGAGCACGGAGCGCTCGTCGCCGATCGGGGTCCACGCGGGCCTGCTCGTCGGCGACTGGACGCCGGAGTCGGGGCGCCGCGCGATCGGCGCCGCCGCCTCGATCGGCTTCGACCTGATCGAGATCCCGGCTCCCGCCGACCCCGACGCCTCCGCGTGGACCGCCGACCTGCTCGACGAGCACGGGATCGACGCGGTCGTCTCGCTCGCGCTGGACGCCGACTCCGACATCACCGACCAGGCCACGGCCGGCCGCGGCGAGGAGCGGCTCCTGGCGGCCGTGCGGTTCGCCGAGGCGATCGGCGCGCGGTACGTCGGCGGAGTCACCTACTCGGCCATGCGCAAGTACGAGCACGCGGCCGACATGGCTGCCCGCGCGCGCTCGCTCGACGTGCTGCGGAGGGTCGCCGCGGCCGCCGCTCCCGCCGACGTCGTCGTCGGAGCGGAGTACGTGAACCGCTACGAGAGCAACCTGCTGAACACGGCCGCCCAGACCGCCGCGTTCCTCCGCGAGCTTGACGCGCCGAACGTGCTCCTGCACCTCGACACCTTCCACGCCCACCTCGAGGAGGTCGACCTCGCGAGCGCCGTCCGCGACGCCGGCGACCTGCTCGGCTACCTCCACGCCTCCGAGAACCACCGCGGAGAGCCGGGCACCGGGAGCACCGACTGGACCGGGCTCGCGGCGGCGCTCGCCGACTCCGGCTACCGCGGTCCGCTCACCCTCGAGAGCTTCTCGCCCGCCGTCCAGCCCCCGGCCTCGGCCGAGGGCATGGGTCTCTGGCGCGAGCTCTGGCACGACCCCGTCGCCCTCGCGACCTCCGGCCAGGCGTTCCTCGCGGACCTGCTCGACACCGACCCCGCGGCCCGACGCCGCCCCTGAACCTCTCGAACCAAGGAGCACCACCATGACCACGAACCCTCTCGGAGTGCACGCCCTCGTCTTCGCCGGCGGCACCACCCCCGACGAAGTGACCGCGACGATCGAGCAGACCAAGGCGGCCGGATTCGACCTGCTGGAGCTCTCGCTGCACGACGTGCAGAACCTCGACACCGCCTCCGCCCGCGCCGCCCTCGAGGCGAACGACCTCGGCATCGTCTGCTCGCGCGGCCTCGCCTTCTCGGCCGACGTCTCCAGCGACGACCCGGAGGTGGTGGCCCGCGGCGCGAAGCTGCTCGCCGACTCCCTCGAGACCACCCACGCGCTCGGCGGCACCCACTTCACCGGCGCCCTCTACAGCGCGCTCGGCAAGTACAGCGCGCCCCTCTCGGCCGCGGGCCGGGCGAACGTCGTCTCGGTGCTGACCGACCTCGCCGCCGAGGCCTCGACGAAGGGCATGACCCTCGGCCTCGAGATCTGCAACCGCTACGAGACCAACGTCATCAACACCGCCGCGGACGCCCTGCGCCTCGCCGACGACATCGGCGCCGACAACGTCCTGATCCACCTGGACACGTACCACATGAACATCGAGGAGGACGACTTCTTCCGCCCGGTGCTGCTGGTCGGGGATCGTCTCGGGTATGTCCACATCGGCGAGAACCACCGCGGCTACCTCGGCAGCGGCCACCTCGACTTCACGACGTTCTTCCACGCCCTCGCCGCGATCGACTACCGCGGACCCATCACCTTCGAGTCGTTCTCGTCGGCCGTGGTCTCGCCGACCCTTTCGAACGACCTCGCCGTGTGGCGGAACCTCTGGAACGACGGCCCCGCGCTCGCCCGCCACGCCCACGGCTTCCTGGTGAACGCGCTGGAGAGCAGCCGTGGCGAGGCCTGAGACCGAGGTCGCGCCCGACGCGGTGCGGCCCGGCCTCGACGAGCTGGCCGGGCGCGCGCTCGCGCTGACCTCGCCGGGCCGCCGCGCGATCGTCGCGATCGCCGGCAGCCCCGGGGCCGGCAAGACCACGCTCGCCCGGGCGGTGGTCGCCCGCGCGAACGAGCTCGCGGGGGAGGGGACCGCCGCCTTCGTGCCGATGGACGGCTTCCACCTCGCCAACGCCACGCTCGACGAGCTCGGCCGCCACGACCGCAAGGGCGCCCTCGACACGTTCGACGGCTGGGGCTTCCTCGCCCTGGTGCGGAGGCTGCGCGCCGAGACCGACCACGTCGTCTACGCGCCCACCTTCGAGCGCACCGTCGACGAGGGAGTGGCCGGCGCGCTGGCCGTGCACCCCTCCGCTTCGCTCGTCGTGCTGGAGGGCAACTACCTCCTCGTCGACGAGGGCCCGTGGGCGCTGCTGCGCGCCGAGTTCGACGAGGCCTGGTTCTGCGCGACTCCCGAGACCGAGCGCTTCGAGCGCCTGGTCGACCGCCACGTCTCCTTCGGCCGCGCCCCCGAGGCGGCCTCCGCCTGGGCCTCGGAGGTCGACGGGCGGAACGCGCTGCTGATCGAGGCCACTCGCGACCGCGCCGACCTGATCGTGTCGGGGACGGCGGCGGGGGTGGTCTGACGCCGGACGGGCCGAGGGGCTGTCCGCTTCGGGGCGCGACGTGGGCTCTCGGGCGTGTCCGGCCGGTGGGCCGGTCGGACGACGGAGGACCCGTCGCCCGGCGGATGCGGTCTCGACGGGTCGGGTGTCAGGCTCGAGGGATGGACGACTCGACACGGAACTCCTCGGAACAGCCCGCTCCCACCACCCCGCCGGCCGCTGCGCCCCCCGGAGCCGGGCAGCCGCCCCTCCCCGTCGCTCTCCTCCTCCTGCTGCGGCGGAGCGACGGGCGGCCCGCGGCTTCGTCGGGCGCTCTCGACACCGTCCTGGCCGCCTCCGTCCTCGCGGAGCTCTCCCTCCAGCGGTGCGTCGAGGTGGACGCCGGAGTCGTCGCCCTCGGGCCGGAGCGGTCCGCGCTCGGGGACGCCGTGCTCGACGGGGCACTCGGGTGGATCGCAGCGGAGCGAGCACCGCGCAGCGTCTCCTGGTGGATCGCCCGCCTCACTCGGAGGGAGCTGCATGCCGCCCTCCTCGAGCGGGTCGCCGCCGTGGAGCCGGCGGAGGACGAGCGGCTGCGGATCCGGGTCGCCGAGGTCCTCGCGGCTCGGACGGCGCCCCTGCCGTCGGACGCGGCGCTCATCGGCCTGCTCGACGCGGCCGGAGCGCTCTCGCCGAGGCCCGGCATCCCGGACCGGCAGGCGATCCGGTCGCTCGCGGCGCAGCACTGGGCAGGGCCGGCGGCCGCCGCCGTCCTCGCGGGAACCGCCGCGAGCGTCACGGGAGCCGCGGTGATCGCCGCGACGACGACGGTCACGATCACCGGCATGTGATCCGACGCGTGCGGCTCGCTGAAGCCGCGCGCCCCTACTCCGCCGGGTAGTCGGGCGCGACGAAGACGCAGAACGGGTGGCCGGCCGGATCGGCGAGGACGTGGAGCGCCTCCTCCGGGTCCTCGCTCCTGTCCTCGATCAGCTCGGCGCCGAGAGCGAGCGCCCGGGTCTTCTGCCGGTCGAGCTCGTCGGCGTCCGCGACCATGAAGTCGAGGTGCAGCTGCTGCGGGACGGGCCCCTCCGGCCAGGTCGCGCGCGGCAGGGCGGCCACCCGCTGGAACGTGAGCTTCGCGCCGTCGGCGGTGACGATCGCGACCCACTCCGCCTCGTCGTCGGAGCCGTCCGCGGGCGGCTCGTCGCCGGGGCGGTACTCGCCGCCGAGCAGGGCGAGGTAGAAGGCGGAGAGGGCGCGGGCGTCCTCCGTGTCGAGGACGACCTGGCGAAGGCGCATGCGGGCAGGGTACCGCCGGACGGCACCGGAGAGGGATGACGTGCTGTGCGGGACGGCTGCGGCGGGCCGGACGTCCGCGGGTCGCGGCCCGACGTCGGCTGAGAAGGGGCTCCCTGCCCCGACACGGCGGGCCGCGTCTCAGCGGAGGTCGTGCAGCTCTCTCGCTCCCGACCGCGCCGCCCTGCCACTCCGCGCCCGCTTCCTCAACCCCTCCCGGCTCCCGGCCTCGCGCCAGGGCCCGGCGCGTACTGTGGCCGCTGACTCACGACGGCTACGAGGGAGACACCATGACGGAGCAGATCGGAATCCCCGAGGCCGCGGCGCTGGGGAGCGAGCAGCGGAGCATCGCGATCCTCGGAGCGGGCGGCGACCTCACCGAGCGGCTGCTGCTGCCGGGCCTGGGCCGGGTGGCCGAGCTCGCGCGCGACCTCGAGCTCACGCTGATCGGCGCGGCGCGCACGCCCCAGACCGACGAGGAGTGGCAGGGCCTCGTCCGCCGCAGCCTCGAGGCGGCCGGAGTCGCCGCGCACACGGTCGAGGCCCTCGCGTCACGGGCGCGCTTCGTCGGCACCGACGCCTCCGACCCGGAGCAGCTGAAGGCCCTCCTCGACGCCTGCCCGTCGACCCCGGTGCTCTACGTCGCCCTGCCGCCTGCGATGGGGCACAAGGTCGCCGCCTCGCTCGCCGAGCTCGACCTCCCCGAGGAGCTGGTCGTCGCCATCGAGAAGCCGTTCGGCGAGGACCTCGACGACGCGATCGCCCTCAACGCGGCGTTCGCGAAGGTCCTCCCCGAGAGCCGCCTCTGGCGCATCGACCACTTCCTCGGCAACGCGACCGTGCTGGGGATGCTGGGCCTGCGGTTCGGCAACAGCATGCTCGAGGCGAGCTGGAGCGCCGAGTGGATCGAGAAGGTCGAGATCGTCTACGACGAGACGCTCGGCATCGAGGGCCGCGCGGCCTTCTACGAGAAGACCGGCGCGCTGCGCGACATGCTGCAGAGCCACCTCCTGATGGTGCTCGCGCTGACCACGATGGAGCGCCCCGACGAGGTCGCGCCCGACGAGGTCCACGCGCGCATGGCCGAGGTGCTCGGCGCCGTGCGGCTCTGGCGCGACGACCCCTCCTCCGCCCGCCGAGCCCGCTACACCGAGGGCCGCGTCGACGGCCGCTTCTTCCCCTCCTACGTCGACGAGCCCGACGTCGACCCCGAGACCGGCACCGAGACCCTCGCGCAGCTGCTGCTCCAGGTCGACACCCCGCGCTGGGCGGGCGTCCCCTTCGTCCTCCGCTCCGGCAAGGCGATCGGCGACCCGCGCCGAGAGGTGGCGATCCACTTCCGCGCCGCCACGCCCCCGCGCGGCCTGCAGGCGGCCGAGGGCGACGCCGGGACGGTCCTCCGGATCGGCCTCAAGGGCGGCGACGTCAGCCTCGACCTGGTCGTGAACAGCGCCGACGAGCTGACCGATCTCGAGCGCACCACCCTGACGGCGCAGCCCGGCGCGGCCACGCTCGACCCCTACGCGCAGGTCCTCGCCGGGATCCTGCAGGGCGACACCCTGCTCTCGGTCCCGGGCAACGTGGCCGAGCAGTGCTGGCGCATCATCACTCCGGTGCTCTCCGCCTGGGCCGCGGGCGACGCTCCGCTGGACGAGTACGAGGCGGGGAGCGCGGGGCCCGAGGGCTGGTGAGCTCGCGGTGAGGCGCGCGGGCTGAAGCGCGAGAGCTGAAGCGTCGGCGTGAGGCCGTGTCGGATCCGCCGGCGCCGGACACGTTGCCGCCCGCCCGGCTCCGGTCGCTCCGCTGCTGCCCGCTCCGCTGCTGTCCGTCCCGCGTCGGCACCCCCGCCCGTTGACCCTCCCGCCCGTTGACCCTCCCGCCCGTTGACCCTCCCGCCAGTTGACCCTCCCGCCGGGGGAGACGGGATGCTGGAGGCATGGTGGGCATCGGGGAGTACGCAGGCATCACGGGTCTGAGCGTGAAGGCGCTCCGGCACTACGACGAGAAGGGCGTGCTGGTCCCGGCGGAGGTCGACGAGCGGTCGTCGTACCGCCGGTACGCCGACGCGCAGGTCCGGGTCGGAGTCGTGATCGGCGCGCTCCGGAGCGCGGGGGTCCCGCTGCCCGAGGTCGCGGCGGCGACTCGAGCCGGCACCGCGGCGGAGGCGCTGCTGGCGCACAGGGAGCGCGTGCTCGCGGAGCGGGAGCAGGAGGACCGGGCGTTCGAGGCCGCCGAAGTGGCGCTGCGGGCGCTCGCCGTGCCGGTCGAGGTGGCCGAGCGGACGATGCCGGCGCAGCCCTACGTCGGCCAGGTCCTCACGATCGCCCTGGACGAGGCCGACGGGTCGGGCGACGACGAGGCGAACGAGATCTTCGGCGCACTCGCTACCCGAGTGCACGCGGCAGGGATCGGGCCGACGGGACGTTTCTGGACGGCGCTCCGGGCGGGCGAGCGGGGTTCGGCGGAGCTCGTCTGCTGCTGGCCGACGTCGGCGGAGGCGGCGGGCGACCTCGCCGATTTCGCCGCGATCCTCCCGGCGCGCACCGAGCTGGTCGCCACCTGGCGGCCTCGCGACGGGGAGGATCTGCCCGAGGGGACGCTGCATCCGGCGATCGTCGCGCTCTTCGACGCCGCCGGAGACCGCGGTCTCCGGCTCGACGGGGTCGAGGTGCGGCAGACGGTGCTGGGGGAGGGGCCGGAGGACGTGGCGGTCGAGGTGTCGCTGACCGTCGCGGGGTGAGCGGAGGGCGGGGCGTGCCTCAGGTGGGCCGGGTGCCAGCGCTCGAGGACCGGCTCGGCAGGACCGGCTCCTCAGGACCGAGCGGAGGCGGGTGTGGCGCCGTCCGGCCGATCCCGCGTCACTTCGTGCCGCGGTCCGGGCCGTCTCCGTAGGCTCCGACGCATGACGAGCGGAGTCGAGGCCGGAGTCCATCGCGGTGACGAGCGGACGGTCCTCGACCGCCCGTGGTTCGCGGTCGCGGCCTCCCTGGTCTTCGCCTTCGGCTGGCTGCTGATCCCCGGCGTCGGCTGGCTGATCGGCGCCGTCGCCGTTCTCTGCAGTTCGGCGTGGACGCGGTCGGAGAAGGGATCGGCGTTGGCGATCCCGCTGGTCGCGGCCGCTCTGGTCGGCAGCGGGGTCGGGCTCTTCTACGGTCTGCACGGCGCGCCGAGCTCCAGCCTGACGACGTGGACGGCGTTGGGTGCCGGGATGCTGGCGGGAGGCGCGGCGACTGCGCTTCTGGGGGTCCGACTGTGCGCTCGGGCACTCCGCCGGCCGGAGGAGTCCGCTGGGGGCTCGCTCTCGGCAGCTGCCCCGGCCTCGGGCGCGCACGACGTCAGCTGAGAGGAGGGGCGTGGGCTCCTGAGGGAGGACGCCCTGTCTCAGCGGAGGTTGTGCGGCCGCTCGCCGGCCCCGCTCGCGTCGTAGCGGAGCCGCACCAGCTCAGAGCCCGGCAGAACCGTCGCGTCGAGGAGGCGCAGCCCGTGCTGCGGCGCCCCGGAGTAGAGCGGCGTCCCGCCGCCCGCGAGTCCGGCGCCGACGAGGACGATCAGCTCGTCCACCAGGCCCTGCTCGAGGAGCGGGTTCCAGGTGGTGCCGCTGCCGAACATCAGCAGGTCGCCCCGGTCGCCCTGCTTGAGCAGCTCGATCTCGGCCGGACCCCGCTTCCGCGGCACGATCCGGGTGGTGGCGGCCCACGGCGCCTCCGGATCGGGAGCCAGGGAGTCGCTGATCACCAGCGCGTCGAGCGACGTGACCAGCCGCGCGGTCTCGTGCTCCCGCTCGCCCGCCGTCCCATCCGCGGCGACGGCGCTCCAGCTGTCCCAATTGTCGCGGAACCAGCGGCCGCCGTAGACGAGTGTGCCCGCGCGGCGCAGCAGCTCGAGGTTGCGGTCGTTGAACGCGTCCTCGAACGGCAGCGCCGAGAGGTCGTGCCCGGGCCCCTCGAAGCGGCCGTCGAGCGAGGTGAGGACGGAGACGACGAGCCTGCTCATGCGGGGGATGCTACTCAGGCGGGGGTGCCGGGTGAAGGGGCGCGGAGGGCCGCGAGCCGGAGGAAGAGCGGCGGGGGCGACTCATCCGGCAGGGGTGTCCGAGAAGCGTCGGCAGCGGTGTTCCCGATCACCTTTCGATACGCGGCTGGATAGTGTCGAGCCGGGAAAAGGCGTCTACGGGGAACAGGTACAGGTGATGGTCGAGCGACCGGAGTTGGACAGGGCGAAGGAGAGAGTCGCGCGAGCTGCCGGCGATCTGAGCAAGCGTGCGCGGAGCGCTACGACGCAGGTGATGGAGCAGGCCGGCGATCTCCGCGAAGCAGCCGCCGAGAAGTTCGGCCCGAGGAGCCTCCAGTCGTACGAGGAGGTCACGGCCGAATACAACCGCGCCTTCACGGCGATGAGCGACGACGGGCTCTCCCTCCTCCGGCAACGCGAGCGCTCCACCGACCTGATCGCTCTCGTCGAGCTCGTGGTGAACAGCATCGCCAACACGCCCAAGTCCTTCAGCAGGGACTTCGAGCAGATCGAGCTCGACAGAGCCCGGTTCCTGGACGCCGAGGAGATCGCCCGCGCGGATCTCGTCGCTGCACGGAAGTCCGCGGCGGGAGCGGGCGCCGGTGTCACCGCCGGCGCGGCGATCGCGAGCGTCGCGCCGACCGCCGCCATGTGGGTCGCCACCACGTTCGGCACCGCGTCGACCGGGACCGCGATCTCGACCCTGTCCGGTGCCGCTGCGAGCCAGGCCGCCCTGGCATGGCTCGGCGGCGGGGCCGTCGCTGCCGGTGGCGGAGGGACCGTCGCGGGAGGAGCGCTGCTCGCGCTGGCCGGCCCGGTCGGCTGGAGCCTCGCAGGCGCCGCCGTCCTCACCTCGGTCGTCCTGTTCACGAAGAAGAAGTTCGAGAACCGCGAGACGAAGCACGAGATGCTCACCGCCGTGATGCGGAACATCGCGCAGGTGCAGGCGATGGACGCGCAGATCGACGACCTCCTCCAGCGCACCGCCTCTACTCGAGAGCTGCTTCTGAAGGTCTACGGCGAGGCGCTGCCGCTCTTCGGGGCGGACTTCGCGACCCTGGCTCCCGCTCAGCAGTCGCAGCTCGGCGCGCTGGTGAACATCGCGAAAGCGAGTGCGGCACTGCTGAGCGCCCGTGTGGAGCAGGCCGCCGACGATGCCTGATCTCGCCGACGTCGCCCGAAGCACTCACGAGCAGGCCGTCGCCGCCTGGGTGGGCTACCTGAACCAGGTCCGCGTCGATCGACTCATGGGCGCCCTGAGCAGGCAGGACCAGAACCTCTCGACGGCTCTCGACCATCTGGATACGGCCCTCCTGCACATAGGCGACGTGGTCTCGTCGAACCGCGGTGGAGTGAAGGGCGCGCACGGATTCATCGCCGAGGTCGCCGAGGTCGGCATCGGCAACGCCCGCGCCGCTGTGCTCGGGGAGACCGGCGGCAACTCCTGGGTGAACGACAACGGCCCTGTCGATCTCATGCGGAACGGCCTGCTGATCCAGCAGAAGTTCTCCACCGCCGGCGGGCGGTTCGGCCTCGGCGCGATCACGGAGCACCTCGAGAGGTACCCGGACTTCGTGAGGAACGGCGGCAGGTACCAGATCCCGAGCGACCACTTCGAGGCCATCCAGAAGCTGCACGCGATGTCCGCCGAGGATGCAGCGAAGCTCCTCTCCCGCAGCGGGGACGGCCCGTCCCTCCGCGACTGGAACCGTGTGGAGGCCTTCTTCTCGAGCGAGACGATCGACATCGCGGCACTCGAGCCCTCCCGGCTGGAGTACCGGGACGTGCAGCTCGGTGCGTACGCCGACACGTTCGCGGCGGAGGAGGGAAGGATCACGGCGACCGACGAGGCCGCCCGCACGGCTGCCGTTCGGGAGAACCGGGCGACGGTGCGCCAGGGCGCTCAGGCCACCGTCGTCGCCGCCGGGATCGAGGGTGGGACCGCATTCGTCTCCGCGGTCCTCGACAAGCGCCGCGAAGGCACGAAGCTCAAGGAGTTCTCGGCCGACGACTGGAAGGACATCGCGAACGCCTCCGGTCTCGGCGCGGTGAAGGGCGGTGTCCGCGGTCTCACGATCTACTCACTCACCAATCTCACTGCGACGTCGGCCGCCACGGCGAACACGGTCACGACCGCCGCGCTGGGGATCGCGGGCCAGGCGAGCAGGCTGCGAGCGGGCGACATCTCCGAGATCGAGTTCATCGAGAACTCCGAGATCCTCTGCCTCCAGGCCGGCATCAGCGCGCTGTCCTCGGTCGTCGGGCAGGTGCTCATCCCGGTCCCCGTCCTCGGCGCCGTCATCGGCAACACCGTCGGCTCCGTCATGTTCAGCGTCGCGTCGTCCTCGCTCTCCGCCCGGGAAGAAGCGCTCATCGCCGGATATCTCGAGGATCAGCGCTCACTCGATCAACAGCTGGCCGCCGACTACGCCGATCTCCTGGCGAAGCTCGAGACGAGCATGCTGCACTTCATCGACATCCTCGACCGGGCGTTCTCTCCCGACATCGAGGTCGCGCTTCTCGGGGCGATCGACCTCGCGGCCCGAGTCGGGGTGCCCTCGGAGGAGATCCTGGACACCGACGAGAAGGTGAACGCGTACTTCCTCGACTAGGTGCCTGCGGGGCGGGGCCGGACGTCGTTCGTGGCGGGGGCGTTGTGCCGGCCTGGCCCCACGTGTTCCGGATGGTGCTGCCGGCACGCCCGCCCCGCACCCCTCCTCACATCGCTGCTCCCAGCGCGTCCCGCAGCGTCGCCCGCGCCCGCGCGTGCCGGCTCCGCACGGTCGCGGCGCGGAGGGACAGGATCTCGGCCGCTTCGGCGAGGGAGAAGCCGTCCCAGTAGACGAGGGTGATGATCTCCTGGTCGACGGGCTTCAGCTGCGCGATCGCGGCGCGGACATCCTCGGCCTCGTCGTCGGCCGGCGCGGGCGGAGTGATGCGGAGCTCCTCCGCCAGCCGCTCGACGAGCGCGCTCCTCCGGGTCGCGGTGCGGCGCTGGCCCGAGAGCACCCGCCGTGCGACGCCGAACGCCCACATCCGCGCGCGCGTCTCGTCCTCGGGGATCGACCGATCCTTCCGCCACAGGATCAGGAGGGTGTCGCTGAGGAGGTCCGCGGCGTCCTCGGGGCTCGCCGTCCGCCGCGCGAAGTAGCGGAGCAGGTCCGCCGCCTCCCGCTCGACCAGGGCCGTGATCTCTGCCCCGCGGTCGCGCGCGGGGGAGCGGACGACGCTGCGGGCCATCGACGGCGCCGCCTCGCCGGCGCTCATCACAGCGCTCCCGTGCAGTCGGTGCTGCCGCCCAGGCCGCCGTCGCCCTCGACGATCACGCCCTCGGGGATCGTGTCGAGGATGTGGTCGTCCGCGGCGGTGATCCAGGCGCGCCAGCGGATCGTCTCGTCAGAGAGGCCGGGGCCGTCGCTGTTCATGTCCGAGGCCAGCCAGGCGGGATCGGTCGTGTAGGCGAGCGCGTCGTCGTGGATCCGCTGGCCGACGCCGCTCCAGTCCTGCGCGCGGAGGTAGTCGGTCGCGGAGGTGGTGACCTCGCGGTAGTCGATCTCGCCGTTGAAGTAGTCGATCGAGCACGACACTGCTGCGCCGGAGTCGGTGGTGTAGCTGATCGGGATCGTGAAGTCGGGGACCGAGCGGACGTCGGTGCCGGCGCTGGTCGCCAGCACGAGACCCGGGACGAGGAGGACGGGAGCCGCCAGCCACCACGCCCTCGACCGCGCGGGACGGCGGGGCGCGCGTTCGCGGGTCTCGGCGATCACGCTGTGCAGGGCGGTGCGGACGCCGGGCGCCCGGTCGTCGGTCGCGGGGTCGCTGCGGGAGAGCAGGTCGTCGAGTGTGCGTCGCGTCATCGGGTCCATCCTTCGTCGGTCGGGCGTCTACCGAGTACGTGGCCGGGTGGGGCCCGAGCGTTGCACGGGACCTGACGGGAGGAGTGAGCCGAGCCGGTCGCGCGCGCTCACTTCTTCGAACTCCTTCGCGAGGACCCGTCAAAAGGCGCCATATTCGGTTTCACCCCGGTCCTTTTCTCATCGGTTATGGCCCCGACACGGGGGGCTCACTTCTCTATGGCGAGAGGGAGGCCGACCTATACGTTCATCTTCGGAAGCCCGCGGGGAATGCGTGCTCCCCTCCGGAGTCTGGGGCCTCCGCACTCGCTGCGACATCCGTGTCGTTCGTCGTGTCGACGTTTCGCTCATCTCCACGATCGACAACACGACTGAGAAGCAGAACCATGGCTTTCACGACCCGGCGGCGCCGCCACTCACGGCACCGAGCGCCGTCGCGCCTCGGAATGCGGGCCGTCGTCTTCGCGACGATCGGCGCTCTCCTCGTCGGCTCGTGGGGGCTCGGCGACGTCTCCGCCTCGTCTCCCGCTCAGGCCGCGAACCAGGCGGATCCGGTCGCCGGCGACGCCCCCGCCCTTCTCCCGACGCCGGTCGCACCGACACCGCCGACAGCCCCCGAGGCCGATCCGGCACCCGCTCCGTCGGCACCCACTCCGTCAGCGTCCGCCCCGTCGACGTCCGCCCCGCCCGCACCCGCCGAGGCCGCGGAGTCGCCGAGTGCCACGGCGGAGGAGCCCGCCCAGGACGAGCCCGATCCCGCAGCACCCCGCGGCGCCGCAGAGACGGAGCAGCCCGTCGAGTCGGCGCCCGCCGGATCGGCGCCCGTTCCCACGGCGGCCTCGGACGACGATCAGGAGTCGGACCGCGGCCCGCCCGCGACGGCGCGAGCAGCGGGAGGCTTCTCCACACTCGCCGCCGGCGTCGCCGAGGCCCCGCGACAGGTGTGGACGGAGACCTTCGAGCAGGGCCTGACCGCCACCCCGAGCGCGCTCACCGCCTACGCGAACGGCCGCTACACGGCCGCCACCGGCTGGTCGACCGCCACGAACTGCACCGGCGTCCTGGTCAACTACACGGCGCCCTACCCCAACTCCGCCTTCTGCCCGACCCGGCCCCTCCTCACCGTCGGCACGGGATCGTCGGCCGCACGCGAGACCCGCCGCATGGCGGACGTCCTCGGCCAGGTGGCGGCCGGAGTGCCGGGGTCCACCTCCAGCACCGCGCCGGCCAACGGCTCGAACACCGGCACGCAGGCGAACCACGCCCTGGTCGAGTACCCGTACGCCGCCATCACCGGCGGCGCGACCGTCGCCCAGAGCGCCGCAGGGATCGGCGTCTCCGCTCCCGCCGCCCGCTACTACGCCGTCGGCATGAACGCCGCCGGCGGGCAGTGCGGGACGAACAACGCGTCCCTCTCCCTCAACCTGGTGTCGGGCGGGTCGACCGTCCTCACCGGATTCGCCGCACCGGTCGTGCCCTGCGCCGCGACCGGCAGCGTGTTCTACACGTCCCCGACCCTCCCGCTGGTCGGCGGGCTCGGCTCGCTCGTCGATCCCGCGCTCCCCGCCTCCGCTCGCGCCGCCGCCTACACCGGCACGAGCACCGCGCTCCTCACTCCGGCGCAGATCGCCGCAGCCCAGGTGCAGCTCGTGAACACGGTCACCGGCACGGGAAGCGCCTTCGCCGTCGACGACCTCCGCGTGCTCGACGTCACTCCCGCTCTCGATGCGGCCTTCACGCAGGCCGTGCCGACCGCGACGGTGCCGACCACGCTGACCTACACGGTCACCAACACCAGCGACCTCCTCGCGAAGGCGGACTGGCGCTTCTCGACCGCTCTCCCGGCCGGCCTCGTCGTGGCCCCGACGCCGGCTGTCGGCGGGTCCTGCACCGACGTCACCGGAACGGCGTTCGCCGTGACCGCGGCCGCCGGATCCTCCACCGTCTCGACGCTCGGCGGCGATCTCGCCGCGGGTGCGACCTCGTGCACGATCTCCGTGGACGTGGTGGCCGCCGCCGCCGGGACGTACAGCACCGGGACCACGACTCCCACCGGCCTCATCGCCTCCGCCCCCACCTCGGTGACGATCCAGGCCGCGACGACCCTCACCGTCCGGAAGAACCTGCCGGTGCGCAGCGCCACGGGCGACCAGTTCACGCTCTCGGTGCGCAGCGGCACGACGGTCCTCGCGTCGGCGACCACCACGGGCACCGCCACCGGGATCCAGGCCGCGCAGATCAGCCGCCTCACCGTGCAGTCCGGAGCGACGTACACGATCGCCGAGGCGCAGACCGCGGGCGCAGGCCTGGGGTACTCCAACAGCTACGAGTGCTCGCGCGGCGGCACGGTCATCGCCTCCGGAGCCTCCGCCGCCGGGTCGATCACGATCCCCAGCGAGGCGGGAGCGGAGGTGCTCTGCACCTTCACGAACACGGTGCAGACGCCGCGCCTGTTCTGCGACACCGGCCGCTTCTACTCCCTCACGGCGGCCGGCGCCCTGCAGCAGGCCGACATCGTCACGGGATCCCTGACCTCGATCGGCAGCTGGTCGGGGACCGCCGAGGCGAACGCGCTCGGCGTCGGCGCGAACGGCGCCTTCGCGTACGCGCTGGACCGCTCGTCCGACGCGACGGACGTCGACGCCGTCCTCAAGTGGACGCCGGAGGCCGGCTTCCAGAGGATCGCGAACAGCGCTTACACGACAGTGGCCGGCGGAGCGCAGGTGGCCGGCAGCATCGTCGCCGGCGCGGTCGACCTCCGGACGGGCCGGTACCTGTTCGGCAGCTTCGCGAGCGGCCAGTTCTACATCTGGAGCTTCACCGAGGCCAACCCCGTCGCCACCCGGTTCGCCCTCGTCGGCTCCTTCCCCACCTCCGGAACCCCCAACGGCAACGGCGACATGGCGTTCGACGCTCGCGGCAACCTCTACGTCGTCGGCGCGGGCTCGGTCAACAACGCCAGCAGCGCCGCGATCTTCACCGTGCCGGCCGACGCCCTGGCTGCGGCGACCGGCGGCACCCTCCCGGTGAACACCTCGATCGCGAAGGCCGTGACGGGGACCGACGCCGCCTTCGCCAACATCAACGGCATCGCCTTCTCGCCGCGCGGAACCGTCTACCTCGCCAACGGCGACGTCGCCGCCGCGAACGGTGTCCCCGCCATCCCCGGCAGCGCCTACGAGTTCGACGCCACCACCTGGACCCGCGTCAGCGGCACGCCGCGCGTGAGCGTCAACGCCGTCGACCTCTCCGGCTGCTCCTCACCGGCCACGATCACCGTGCAGAAGAGCGTGGTCGGGCGCCTGGCCGCGGCGGACCAGTTCCAGCTCACGGCGGCCGCCGGCTCTCCGGCGTCGCCCTTCGCCACGGCCACCACCACCGGCGCCACCACCGGCCGCCAGACCGCGCAGATCGGCCCCTTCCCCACTCCGATCAACAGCACGGTGACGGTCTCGGAGGCGATGGCCGCGGGTTCCGCCTCCCCGATCACCGCCTACACGAGCATCTACGAGTGCTACGCGGACGGCGTGCGGGTGAGCACGGGCTCGAACCCGACCGGGACGGTCACCCTCCCGAACCGGCTCGGCGTCAACGTCACCTGCACCTTCTTCAACTCCCCGCGCCCCGCCTCCACCGTGCGGATCACCAAGACGATCCGGGACGCCTCCGGCACCACCCGCCCCGGCGTGGACTGGACCGTGGGCACGACCGCGACGGCCACCGCCGGCACCGTCGCCCTGCTGCCGGAGCAGTCGCCCCGCCAGCAGACGGACGCCGCGGGCCAGGCCGCCTGGACCGTCCTGTTCGGCACGGAGGCGTCGCGGGCGACGCTCACCGTCTCGGAGGTGCAGCAGACGGGCTTCGCGTTCGTCAGCGGCGCCTGCACGGTCAACGGCACCGCCCGGGCGACCACGTTCTCGCAGTCCGGGACCGTCATCAGCGCGAGCCTCACCGGCATCGCCTCCGCGGCGGTCGTCGAGTGCTCGATCGTGAACCGGCCCACGGCGTCCCTCACGCTCGTGAAGACGGTGAGCTCCGGCAGCGCGCTGCCCAGTGACTTCACGCTCAGCGCCACCGGCCCGACCGGCGCCCTGCCCGGCCCGACCGGCCGCGCAGGCTCCGCGGGCGTGTCGGCGATCCCCGTCACCCCGGGTGCCGCCTACCGGCTCGCCGAAACCGGGGGCCCCGCCACCTCCGTGCAGACCGGGCCCTGGCAGTGCCGCACCGACACCGGCGCCGCCCTCACCGTGAGCGCGGCCGGAGACGTGACCCCGACGAACGGCGCCGCCGTCACCTGCACCGTGGACAACGCCAGCGCGACGATCACCCTGGTCAAGCAGGTCCTGCGCCCCCAGACCGGCTTCCAGGCGGCCGACTGGCGCGTCACCGCGACGCCCGCCGCACTGGCCGGAGCGACGCTCCCGACGGAGACCCGGGCCGGCGCGGAGTACGCCGCCGCGGGCAACCCGGCGAGCACCTTCGAGGTGCGACCGGGCCACGGCTACACGCTGTCCGAGGCGGCGACGGATCCGACCCGCCGCCTCGCCTACCAGGAACTGCGTCTCGAGCGCCTGACCGGAACGACGTGGTCCCCGGTCGCCTCGCGGACGATCACGGCCCCCACGGCCGGTCAGACGGCGGTCTACCGCTTCGTCAACGCCCCCGTGGACCCCACACGCCTGCCGCTGACCGGTGGCGCCAGCACCGACGCGTTCCTCCTGGGCGGGGGGTCGGTGCTCACTCTCGCACTCGGCCTCCTCCTCTGGGAGCGGCGCCGGAGGCTGCGAGGCCCCTCCCGGTGACGCCCCGACCGAGAGCCCCGGCGCTCTCCCGCAGACCCCTTCCCGCACACCTTCGACTCCACGACACCAGCACTCACGACCTCAGTAGGAGAGATCACATGTCCCGCTCACTCACCAGGCGGCTCGCCGCCGCAGCCGGCGTCCTCGCGCTGAGCGCTGCGGCGGTCTTGACCGCCGTCGCGCCGGCGTCAGCGGTCACGCTGCCCGGCAACATCGACCCGACCATCAGCCGCACCCTCACCGTGCACAAGCTCGCGCTGGGCTCCAACAACGGCCAGGCGATCGGCACCGGCCAGGAGATCACGGTCCCCGGTGACGCGCTGCCCGGAGCCGTGTTCACCGCCGCGCGCGTCCAGGGCGTCGACCTCACCACGCCCGACGGCTGGAACCAGGTCGCGAACCTGACCCCGGGCACCGCGGCGACCCGCGTCACCGCCGCCGACACCTTCACCGCCACCAGCGGCACGGACGGCGAGGCCGTGTTCAACAACGGCGCGAGCATGCCGCTCGGCCTCTACCTCGTGACCGAGACCCAGCTCCCCGCCGGAGCGACCAACGGCGCGACGCCGTTCCTCGTCACCCTGCCGTTCCCGACGGGCCCGACCGGTGCGCCGGCGAACCAGTGGATCTACGACGTCCACGTCTACCCCAAGAACGCGGTCACGGAGCTCACCAAGACGCGCGTCCCCGCGGCGGCGAACTCGGTCGAGGCGCGCAACCCCGACCTCATCCGCTGGGCCATCGCCTCGGACGTCCCGGTGCTCGCCGCCGGTGACACGCTCGACACGTTCACCCTCACCGACACGCTCCCCGCCGAGCTGACCTACCTGCCGACCGGACCGGCCGGCGTCGCGCCCACCGGCATCACGGTGACCAGCGCCGCGGGCACCGCGCCCGCACCGGCGTTCATCGCGAACACCGACTACACGCTCGGCTACGACGCCGCGACCCGGAACGTGACGCTGAACTTCTTGCAGTCCGGCCTCACCAAGCTCCAGGGCCTGCAGGGCGGCGTCGTCACCCTCACGGTGCTCACCCGCGCCACCGCCATCCCGGCCAACGGCATCATCACCAACTCGGCGACGAGCGTCGTGAACGGTGCCACGGAGACGGTCACCGGCAGCACCCCGATCGGTCAGCTGACCGTGTACGCCTACCAGAACAACGGCGCCAACCGCGTGCCGCTCGCGGGTGCGGTCTACCAGGTGTTCCTCACCGAGAACGACGCCAACCTCGGCCAGAACCCGGTGTTCATCAACGGCAACCAGAACTGGACGACCGGAGCGAACGGCATCGTCGAGATCCCGATCATCACGCCGGGCAACTACTACGTCCGCGAGCTGACCCCGCCCGCCGGATTCCGTCTGCCCACCCCGGCCCAGGTGCTGACGCAGGTCGTCGCCGGACCGAGCTCGGCCACCGCGCCGATCCAGAACTACGTCGAGTTCCTCCACACCCAGGTGCCGGCGTTCGCCCTGCCCCTCACCGGTGGCGGCGCGCAGTGGTTCACCCTCGGTGGAGGCGCGCTCCTCGCCCTCGCGATCGGTTCGGGCCTGATCGCCTCGCGCCGCCGCACCGCGCTGGCTGCTCAGACCGCCGAGTAACGTCAGACCATGACGAAGTCGAATGCGGGGCACCCGTCGGGTGCCCCGCATTCCTCTCTCTCCAGCCCTTTTCCTCCACGGAGGCGGATCCACCGTCGGCCGCGGTGGCGGCTGCCGATCGCCCCGCTGGTCATCGCGCTCATCAGCCTGTCGGGAGTGGCGCTTCTGCTGTACCCCGTCGCCGCGAGCTGGCTCAGCGCCGTCGAGCAGGCGCGCGAGATCGACTCCCTCACGCAGGACATCACCGACCTCGGCGCCGAGACCCTCCGGCAGAACCTCGTCGAGGCCCGCGCCTACAACCAGAGCCTCAGCGGAGGCGGCGCGGCCGTCGCCGCGAACGAGCGCCTCCCCCTCGCCGACGACGAGCAGGTCGCCGACCGCGAGCGCTACTCCTCCCTCCTGCGCGGCGACGCCGAGGGGCTGATGGCCCGCATCCGGATCCCCGCCATCGACGTGGATCTGCCGATCTTCCACGGCACGAGCGACGCCGTCCTCGAGCGCGGCGTCGGCCACCTCGAGGGCACCGCCCTGCCGGTCGGCGGTCCCTCCACCCACTCGGTGCTCACCGGCCACCGCGGCCTCGCCTCGGCCGAGCTCTTCACCCACCTCGACCGTGTCGACGTCGGCGACACCTTCACCATCGAGGTCTACGGCGAGGTGGTCACCTACCGCGTGCGCGAGACGCTGGTCGTCGAGCCGGAGGACACGCAGAGCCTCCTCGTGCAGCCCGGCCAGGACCTCCTGACCCTTGTCACCTGCACCCCGCTCGGGATCAACACCCACCGCATCCTCGTCACCGGCGAACGGGTGATCCCGACGCCGCAGTCGGACGTGGACGCGGCGGGGGAGTCGCCCGATGTCGCCGGGTTCCCCTGGTGGGCGGTCGCGGCCGGAGGCGCCGTGGTCGCCGCCGGGGTGTACGTGTGGTGGGCGGGGCGGCCGGCGCGCGGCGCATGGGTGCCGGTGGTGGTCGACGAGGAGCGGGACAGGGTTCCCGCGGGGCTGTGAGGCGAGGGCGTACGGATCTCCGCCGTCCTGCTCCGGTCGCTTCGGCGCCGTGCTGTCCCCGTCGCCGTGATGGCGGCTGTGCCGGCCCGGTCAGGCGGGGCGCCACTCCTCGAGGAACTCGGCGACCGTCTTCGTCTCGAGGTCGAGCTCGACCTGCCCGAGGAGGTAATGGGGATCGGTGAGATCGGCCTTCACGCGGATGATCTCGGCGCCGGTGTCGAGGCGGACGACGACGAGGTCGTAGGGCGCGAGGAACCCGCTGCCGAGCGCCATGTCGATGGTGAGGCGGAGCCGCCCGAAGCGCCTCAGCTGCAGCTCGGCGCGGAGGTGCTCGGCGGCGACCTCGGGGGTGTCGGGAGTGGGGTCGGGCATGGGGGAGACGGTATCGAGGCGGGGGTGGCAGGCCCTGGTCGCCTCGGGTTATCGGGGTTGTGGCGCGAGCCGCTGAAAGCTGGTTTATCCCGCCGACCAACCAACACCGCCCGGCTCTTTAGTGCCTCCATCAGAGCATCCGCCGGCACCGCCGTTCAAGGGTCCGGACGCTCGATGCAATTCCGAGGTACGCGCCCTATGAGTGATGAGCGCATCCTCGAGCACGAAAATGTGAATCACGCAGACGACTTGCAACGTGTGAATCGGATTTAGCTTGCGGCCCGAGAGCAACCCGGCTACGGTAGGAGCAAGCCCATTCGGGGATCGGATTCACACGCAGAAGAGGCACTAGGATGTACACACCGGAAGCGGCGCAGAAGCGTCGACTCGTCCTGATCGACATCGAGAACATCGTGGGAGGTGGAGTGTCAAGGTCTAGCCAGCTACAGGTCGCGCAGGAGGCCATCAGGGAAACGATCGGTCAGCGTCCCGATGACCTGGTGGTGCTTGGGTGTGGACGTTTCAGTGTCGACATCGTCGGATTCGAATGGCAGGGTCCGCGTCGGCTCGTTTTTCGTCCCGGTCGTGACGGTGCCGACCTCGAGCTTCTCGAGGTCCTCGAAACCGAGCGCGTCGAAGAACGGTTCGAACAGGTTGTCCTCGTCTCCGGTGACGGCATCTTCACCGACGCAGTTTCACGCCTCGGAGCGGGCAACGTCGACGTCACCGTCGTATCCCGTCCGGATGCCTGCTCGCGAGCCCTTCGGATGGCCGCCGCTCACATGCTCGATCTCATTTATGACCACGACGCCTTCCAGGAGGCCGCATGATCACCCCGACCAACGAGGGGCTCCTCGCGCCCAGCGACATCGCCGACCTCGCTAACGTCTCGCGCGCGGCCGTCAGCAACTGGCGAAAGCGCATGCCAGACTTCCCCCAGCCCTCGGGCGGCACGGCAAACAAACCCCTGTTCACCAGTTCCGACGTCATGACGTGGCTGGCAGCACACCCCGAGAAAAACAAGGCCGCGACCGGTGTCGGGGCCGAGAGCAAAGCGTGGGAAAGAGGGCTCTGGGGAGCCGCGAACCTTCTCCGCGGCAATACGTCGATGGAGACGATGGGTGAGGTCTTCGTGCAGACCGCCGTCGACGTAATTGAGGGAGCCCCCTCGCACGACTGGCCTGACATGAAGAAATCGACGCTCGACGAAGTCCGCGCCGTGATCGCCGGAATCCCCCGCGACAAGCTCGCCGATGCGATCGACGGCGTGCTCGAACGGACTTCGAGGGCGCAAGGCAAGTCAGCTGGCAACGCCGGATTCGTTGGCTCGCGCACCAGCACTCTGCTCGCGTCTCTCGCGGCGGACCTTGAGGGCGGTGTTCTCTATGACCCGGCGTGCGGCATCGGTGTGGCGCTGCTGCAGGCGCTCGAGATGGGAGCACGCCCTGACCAAGTCGTCGGTGACGAGATCAACGCGATGGCGGCACGCCTCGCAGCATTACGCGCGAAACTGCACGGCGTGAACCTGAAGGTCAACAACTTAGACGTCCTGCTCAAGGACGCCGACCCGAGCTTGCGGGCGAACGTGATCATCGCCGAGCCTCCTTTCGGCGTCCGTATCAATTCGGATGCCTCGATGCTCGACCCGCGACTGCGGTTCGGCTTCCCACCGCGATCCAGTGGCGACTCCTTCTGGCTGCAACACGTCGTGGCGCACCTCGCTCCAGGCGGCGTCGGATACGTCGTGGGTGCACGAGGTGCTCTTTCCCGCCGAGGCCCGGAAACCGACATTCGAAAGAACCTCCTCCACGGCGGTCACGTTCGCGCGGTGGTCGGGCTCCCCGGGAAAATGCTGCCCCACACCTCGATCCCGCTCGCGCTCTGGGTGCTCGGCGACCCAGAAACGATGCCGGCTGCAGACGTACTACTCATCGATGCGACGAACGTGGATGAGCCGGAGACACTCGTGGCCGACTGGTTGACTCACGAGGACAGCCTCGCATCCGTCCCTCACCGACGCGTTGCCGTCAGCGAACTGACGGCCGCCGACGCCGACCTCAACCCTGCAAAGTGGGTAACCGTCGAAGGCGTCGACGCCACTGAGGTCATGAGCACCTATAAGCGAGCGCGCACCGAATTGACCCGCGCGACGACGGCCCTTCCCGATGCCGCGACGCGCATTTCTGCACCCGCAGTGTTAAGCAGACCTCTCATCATGACCGTCGCGAAACTCATTGAAGCGGGCGCAGTCGAACTTGTTGCCGCGCGCCCGGCGCGAACGGTCGACATGCTGCAGTTCGCGGGACGACAGGTCGACGCGGCCGCTGTCCGCAAGCGCAAGATCTCCGACACCAGCGAGCTCCCCCCAACCGATGATCCACGTTTCCTCACGGAACCAGGCGACGTCCTCATCACGGCGATGCACGACATTCAGGCCGTGGTCGATGAGGACGGCGGCCACATCCCCGTTGGTAGCGTCTCCCGCCTGCGCGTTCGCGATCGAACCAAGCTCGACCCGCACTATCTAGCAGACGCCCTCAGCGGCGACTGGAACCTCCGCTTCGACACCGGAACGGTCATCTCCCGCATCCCAGTGCGCGACCTCGAAGTACCCCTCCTCACCTTCGACGAGCAACGCGCAGTGCACGCCGCAATTGCCCAAGCACAACACGCCAAAGCACTAGCGCAACAAGCGTCAGCGGCAGCCGACAGCGTGGCGAGCACAATGCTCACCGCCATGCGCCACGGAATCACCCTGACCAGCACCACCACCGAACGGGCCGAGGAGTAGGACATCTCGTACCCCTAAAGCGCAAGACTCGAGGACGTCCGAGCACCACCGCCGGTGTCGGCCCCCGTAGATAGGATCCTGCTTACACGCGTACGAGGGAAGTTAGACTTGAGTAATAATCACGCTACGTTCATCTGGTCGATCGCTGACCTGCTTCGCGGGAGCTTCAAGGCCCACCAGTATGGCGACATCATCCTGCCGTTCACGGTGCTCCGCCGTCTCGACGCGGTACTCGAACCCACGAAGCAAGCGGTGTTCGCGGCGGTTGAGCAGGCCGCCGGCGACGGAATCCCCGTGCGCGCGTCCCTGCTGCGCAACAAGGCAGGCCACTCGTACTCCTTCTGGAACGAATCGAAGTTCGACCTCAAGACCGCCCTCGGCGATTCGGAGAACCTCGCGGCGAACCTGCTCGACTACGTTTCTGGGTTCTCGGAGAACGTGAAAGACATCTTCGACAAGTACAAGATCGCGGACCGCGTCGCCGAGCTCGACGAGCACGACCTCCTGTTCCACGTCACGCAGCGTTTCGCGGCGGTCGATCTCTCGCCGGCGCAGGTGCCGAACGAGGAGATGGGGCACATCTTCGAGGAGCTCATCCGCAAGTTCGCGGAAGCGTCCAACGAGACAGCGGGTGAGCACTTCACCCCCCGCGACGTGATCGAGCTGATGGTCGACGTGCTGCTCGCCCCGGAATCAGACACGCTCGCGAAGCCGAACGTCGTGCGTTCGGTCTACGACCCGACCGCCGGCACCGGCGGGATGCTCTCCGTCGCGGAGGACCATATCCGCAGCGCGAACCCTTCGGCAGTGCTCACGCTCGCCGGCCAGGAAATTAATCCGCAGTCATACGCGATCTGCAAGGCAGACATGACGGTTAAGGGGCAGTCGGTCGACGCGATCTACTTCGGCGACACCCTCATCAACGACGGCCACGCTGGCGCGACCTTCAGCTACGGGCTCTCCAACCCGCCGTTCGGCGTCGACTGGAAGAAGCAGCAGAAGGCTGTCACCGAGGAGCACACTCTCCGCGGCTACGCCGGGCGGTTCGGAGCCGGGCTCCCGCGGGTATCCGACGGTTCAATGCTGTTCCTGATGCACCTGATCTCGAAGATGCGGACCGCGGAGCAGGGCGGCGGGCGCGCCGCAATCGTGCTCAACGGCAGCCCGCTCTTCACGGGTGGCGCGGGGTCGGGGGAGTCGAACATCCGCAAATGGGTGCTCGAGCGCGACCTGCTCGAAGCGATCATCGCGCTGCCGACCGACATGTTCTACAACACCGGAATCGCGACGTATATCTGGGTACTCGCAACGAAGAAGAGCGCCGACCGGGTCGGGAAGGTGCAGCTGATCGACGGGACGAAGCTGTTCCGCAAGATGCGCAAGGGCCTCGGTTCCAAGCGCAATGAGCTGGGCCCCGATGACATCAACACGCTCTTGAAGCTCTACAGCGGTGAAGCGGAAGGGGCGCGTTCGAAGACCTTCGCGACCGAGGACTTCTTCTACCGCACCATCACCGTCGAGCGGCCGCTGCGCCTGAACTGGGCACTCACACCGGAACGGCTGGCCGTCGCACGGGAGACGAAGGCCCTGGCGCAGGTGGAGTGGAAGAACTTCGTCGCCTCGGTGAAGGAGGCAGAGGTCCCGCCGACCACGGAACTCGCCGAGTTCCGCAAGCGACTCAAGCGCCGGCTCGACGACTACGGCGTCGCGATGACTCCGGCTCAGTACAAGGCCTTTCTGGGCGCCCTGTCGGAGCGGGACGAGAACGCCCCCATCGTGAACGACGCGAAGGGTCGCCCTGAGGCTGATGCCACTCTTCGCGACACCGAGAATGTCCCGTGGACCGAGAACCTTCACGAGTACTTTGAGCGTGAGGTGACGCCCTTCGCCCCGCACGCGTGGATCGACGAGTCGAAGACGAAAGAGGGCTGCGAAATCCCCTTCACGCGGCACTTTTACCAGCACGTGCCCCCGCGCTCACTCGAAGAAATCGACGCCGACCTCGAAGCGGTACTCGGCCGCATCCGCGCGCGCCTCGAGGCGGTGAAGGCGTGAGCGAGTTGAGACCATACCTTGAATACAAGGCAAGTGGCGACGAATGGATTGGAGCAATCCCGGCAGCTTGGGAAGTATGCGCGGTAGGAAGATATGTACGTTTCCGTAATGGCGCTGACTATTCACACGTTGAAGTTGCTCGCGAAGGCTACCCCGTCTATGGCTCAGGGGGAGAATTTCGCCGTGCCTCTACTTTCCTTTTTGAGGGCGAGTCCGTGCTATTCGGGCGAAAGGGAACCGTCGACCGCCCACTTCATGTGAGTGGCCGGTTTTGGACGGTTGACACAATGTATTTTACCGAGATTTCGCGGAAGCACCTGAATCCGCGCTTCGTATATTACTGGGCGACGCAAATTCCCTACTCGTACTTCAAAACAAGTACGGCAGTGCCCAGTATGAATCAGACGGATCTTGCTGCAGCTAAAATTCCGATAATTCCCATCGGTGAACAAGAATCGATCGTACGGTTCTTGGACCGGGAGACGGCGGAGATCGATGCGTTCATCGCGGATCAGGAGGAGCTCATCGCGTTGCTCGCCGAGCGCCGCGCCGCAACAATTGCTCACACTATTACGAGGGGCCTGAATCCGTCCGTACCCATGAAGGATAGCGGAGTGCCTCGTATCGGCGTCATCCCGACGAATTGGGAAATAACCCGCATTGCAGCTTCGATTGCATCTGTGAAGAATGGTACCTGGGGGGCCGATCCCGGGGGTGCTTATGATCTGAGATGTGTCCGCGTCGCCGACTTCGACCGCGCGTCGCAGTCCGTGCACGATCGGAACATAACTTTCCGGGAAGTTCGTCCTTCGGAACGCGTCGGTCGGCTATTGATGCGAGGCGATCTGCTGCTAGAAAAAAGCGGTGGCGGCGAGAATTCTCCCGTGGGATTCGTGGTTCTATTCGATAGCGATGAACCTGCTGTGACTTCAAACTTTGTCGCGAGAATTAAGTTGAAGGAAGGAATGGATCCGCGGTTCTGGAATTACGTGCATGGGTCAAACTACCGTAGCCGCCTGACTGTGCGATCTATCAAGCAGTCGACAGGCATTCAGAATTTGGATCACGTCAACTATTTCAATGAGGCAGCAGCTCTCCCGCCGTACTCGGAGCAAGTTGCGATCGCCAATTACCTAGACCGGGAAACTGCCGAGCTGGATGCCGCTATCGCCGATGCCCGCGAGGCGATCGCGCTGTCGAAGGAGCGGCGGGCCGCGCTCATCTCGGCGGCGGTGGCGGGCAAGATCGATGTGCGCGGCGCGGCCTGACGGCCGTCAACGCTGACCGGGGGTTACTGATGGCGATCCAGCACGAGGACGCGTTCGAGATTGAACTGTGCCAGCATCTCGCCGCGCACGGGTGGGAGTACTCCCCCGATGACGAGGGGTATGACCGGGAGCGTGCGCTGTTCCCCGCTGACGTGTTCGCGTGGTTAGAGGCGACGCAGTCGGAGCAGCTCGGCAAGCTAGTAAAGCCTGGCACGAGCGAGATATCTCGGGAGCTTGGGCGTAAGCAGGTTCTCGACCGCATCGTCGTTGCGCAGACGACTGATTCGATGAACGGTGGCGGCACGCTCAATGTGCTGAAGACGTCGGTCGGGGTGTTGAACGCGAAGTTCTCACTGTTCCAGGCGCGTCCCGCGAGCTCGCTGAACCCAAAGACGGTCGAGCGTTTCGCGTCGAATCGGCTACGGGTGATGCGTCAGGTCGTCTACTCGGGCAGGAACGCAAATCGCATCGATTTGGTTCTATTCGTGAACGGTATCCCGGTGTCGACGATCGAGCTGAAAACCGAACTCACGCAGAGCCTCGCCGCGGGATTGAAGCAGTATGCGCAGGACCGGAAGCCGGAGGGGGAGCCGCTGCTGACCTTCGGCCGTGGCGCCCTGGTGCATTTCGTCGTCACGAACGAGGAGGTGCACATGACAACCAAGCTCGACGGGCCGAACACGCGCTTCCTCCCGTTCAATCGCGGCAAGGCGAACGGGGCGGGCAACGCGGCCGTCCCGGGAACGAGCCCGACGGCGTACTTCTGGGAGGAGATCCTGGAGCGGGGCACGTGGCTGGATCTTCTCGGGCGGTTCCTGCACTACCGGTTTGAGGAGAAGAGCGACCCGATCGATGGGAAGAAGACGTACGCGAAGTCGCTGCGGTTCCCGCGGTATCACCAGTGGCGGGCCGTCACGAAACTCGAACGGTCCGTGCTGGAGGAGGGCCCTGGTCACAACTACCTGATCCAGCACTCCGCCGGCTCCGGGAAGACGGACTCGATCGCGTGGACTGCGCATCGTATGGCGCAGCTGCATGACGCGGATGGCCAGAAGGTGTTCGACGGGGTCATCGTGGTCTCGGATCGGCAGGTCCTCGACGGGCAGCTGCAGCGTGCCGTCGAGCAGTTGGAGACCACGTCTGGTGTGTTCCAGCCAATCACGCGCGGTGGGGATGCGTCGAAGTCCGCACAGCTCGCTGAGGCGTTGCTGGCGGGGAAGCAGATCATCGGGGTGACGTTGCAGACGTTCCCGCATGCGTTGACCACGATCGAGAAGCACGCGGGTCTTGCCGGTCGCCGTTACGCGGTTATCGCTGACGAGGCGCACTCCTCGCAGAGCGGCGAGGCTGCCGCCTCTCTGAAGCAGGTCCTCACCGCCGGCGTGGCCGATGCCGATGAGGCGGGGGCGGGGTCTGTGGATGTGGAGGACGTGCTCGCTGATGTGATGGCGCGGAAGGTCGGGGTGGGGACGATTTCGTTCCTGGCGTTTACGGCGACGCCGAAGGGGAAGACGGTTGAGTTGTTCGGCCGTGAGGACGAGACGGGCACCAAGCGCGCGTTCGATCTGTATTCGATGAAGCAGGCGATCGAGGAGGGCTTCATCCTCGACGTGCTGAAGAACTACCTCCCCTACGACCTCGCGTTCACCCTCGCCCACACCGACCGGGCTACTGGGGTGGATGTGGAGATCGACACGGTGAAGGCCAGCAGCGAGGTGATGCGGTGGGTGCGGTTGCACCCCACGAACATCGCGCAGAAGGTCGCCGTGATCGTCGAGCACTTCCGCGCGAACGTCCGCAGCGAGCTCGGCGGCCGCGCAAAAGCGATGGTGGTCACCGGGTCTCGGAAGGAGGCCGTGCGTTACAAGCTCGCCATCGACGCCTACCTGAAGGACCACAAGCTCGACGGTCAGCTGGGGGCGCTCGTCGCGTTCTCCGGGTCGGTGCTGGATGCGGAGTCGGGGCCGAAGGACTTCACAGAGACGTCGATGAACGAGGGCCTGAAGGGGCGGTCGTTGGAGGCCGCGTTCGGGGTGGATGAGTTCCAGGTGATGATCGTCGCGAATAAGTTCCAGACCGGCTTCGATCAGCCGCTCCTAGTGGGCATGTACGTCGACAAGAAGCTCTCCGGCATCACGGCGGTGCAGACGCTGTCGCGGCTGAACCGGGTGATCCCGGGGAAGGAGAACACGTACGTCATCGACTTCGTCAACGACCCGGACCAGATCCTCGAAGCGTTCCAGACATACTACGAAGACGCCGAGCTGACCCAGCCGTCAGATCCGAACATCATTCACGACATGCTCGGCAAGCTACGCAGCATGAGCATCATCGACCCCCACGACGTCGACGCCGTCGTCGACGCGTGGCTCACCAAGTCCAGCCACAACACTTTGTACTCGCACATCAAGGCTTCCCGCGACGTGTTCTGGACCCGCTGGAACGACGCCGTCGATACCTTCGACGACCTCGAGAAGGGCCGCCTCGAGGAGTTCCGCGGGACGGTCTTCGCCTTCGTGCGGGCCTACGACTTCCTGTCACAAATCATGGACTACGGCGACACCGACATCGAGAAATGGGCGATCTTCCTCCGCGTCTACCGCCGCGTCATCGAGCGGCAAGACGCAGAGCCTTCAGCGATCAACACCGACGACATCGTCCTCACCCACTACCGCCTCCGGAAACTCGAAGCTCAGAACCTCGGCCTGACCTCGGGGCAGACCGGGCAACTACCTGGCGTCACGGCGGCCGGGTCGGCTCAACCGCGGGAGGCGAAATACGGGTTGCTGCAGGACGTGATCGACAAGATCAACGGCCTGTTCGCCGGCACCGACGTGGACGAGATCAACGGCGTCAGCGCCACCGAAACCATCCTCCGCCATGTCGTCGACAACCCCAAGATCCAAGCCGAAGCGATGGCCAACACCCCCATCGACTTCGAAACCTCACCCACCATCGCCGCGGAACTCGAAGACGTTATCTACGCCTCCGCCGCTGGCCACAGCAATGCTATGAAAGCGCTGCTGCAGAAGAGCGACTTCGCGTCCATTGTCAACGTGCTTGTCGCGATGGGGCTCTATGAGAAGACCCGAAGTGAAGCAGAACGGGCCGCGGCTGCGGGCTAGATACGGTCATAAAAAGGTGTTTCATATCGCATACGTGTTGGTTGTAGGTGGCGCCTTCGAAGAGTTCCCGAGCTTCCGACAGCGGCGTCTAAGTGGGACGCGGAGGGAGACTCGGGCCCGAGACGTGCTGGGTCGTGGGGTGGCCTGGCGGGCGGGTCAGTGTTGAGCTGAGTTGTGTTGCATCCGAATCGCGGCCACACTGGCCATCATGGGTTACCTAGAGCGACCTCAGCTACCGGAGGCGCGACCACCAGTGCACTCGTGCAGTCAGCCGGCCATCTATCGGGGGCACGAGGAACGCCAAAAGAACGTCGCACTCCTCGCGGAGGGAACGGTCTGGCAGTGCGACGAATGCGCGCGTGCCTGGATCGCCGCCCCCAATGGAGCAGGGTTCCTAGATGGCGGGCCTCGACTTGAATGGCGCCGAGCTAAAAGAACGGCTCGCGGAAAGTGGGAACCGTCGACCCTGTGGACCGACGGGCGGATTCTAATGGTCGGTTTGATCGCGTTCGCAGGGTTGGCTCTGCTCGCGCAAATCGCGAATACCTTTTCGGGGTCGTGATAAGGTATTCACAAAAGTACTGAGCGCCACCGCAAACGCGCGCGGACAAGGGGATGATCGCTCGGAAACGCTTCCCGTGTCGTTCGACGACATGATGCACCTCGTGCTCGGACTGACGGCTTGCGCGTGGAGACTGTGAGGAGTCTGCACTTGTTCACCGGGGTTGCACCGGTCTCGCACTCGGTACCTCGCTGGAACTTGGGACGGAGACGCTTTCTATCAGCAGCCCTCTCGGCTAGAGGAGGGTGGTGTCCCACTCTTGAACGTCGTGTTCGAGTGCGCTTGCGAGCCGGTACGTCACAGTGAGTCCCACCGATGCAGGATCATTCAGGCCGCCGCCGAACGTGAACATCAGGGCCCGGCCCGGCTTCAGATAGGTGGGAACAGTTTCGTAGGCCTGCACGTACTGTTGACCGTCCTTGCTTCCATCAAGGTCGCTTATGATTACAATCTCATCGAGGCGGTTCCAGAGGTGCCAGACATCGTCACGGCTTTTCCGTGCTTCGAATGGCTCCCGACGGGCCTCGCGCGCGCGTTCGATCGCCGCCTGTTCCTCCGCGGCGGTAGCGGCGCGCTCTTCAGCAGCGGCTGATCGTTCCGCAGCTGACACAGCTCGATTCGCGGCTTCTTCGGCTTTTTCTTGCGCCGCCCCTGCTGCACGGTTCGCCCTGCCAGCGACGATCGCTTGCCACCAGGTCGCCGCGGCCGCGCCAAGAGTGCCAGCCAGAACGCCGATTTGCACAATAAGATTTGCCGCTTCCATGGTCGCCACCCTAGTGCCAACTTGCCCTAGTCGGCGTCTTGTTCGCCGGGGTCACGGCGGTGAGAGCAGTACTGACCGTGACGGCCAAGAGCCGTCGGGCTACGCAGCGACGCTTCCATTACCCGTTGGAGGATAAAGTGGGCTCCGCGACAAGTGGCGGTATGGTGGTGCCACGACAATGTGGAGGATCCGATGACAGACCAGGTGCAGCCGTCTCCTGAAGCTCGCCGCCAGCATCTGGACTTTATCCAAGCGGCGATCGGGCGTATGTCTTCCACCTCAGCAGTTGCCAAGGGGTGGGCGCTGACAATCGCGACGGCCACGTACGGGTATGCGGAAACGCATGACTCGGCGGTGGTAGCGCTGCTGGGGATATTTGCGGTGGCGCTCTTCGCTGCGGTCGACGCCCGTTATCTACGTGAGGAACGCAAGTACCGACTGCTCTTCGACGCCGCCCGGTGCGGCGACGTCGACGAGTACGAGATGAACGCGACTCGGTACTGCGGCACCCTGACCCGCGTCGAGTGCGAATCCATCGGATGGGGCAAAGTGGTGTGGTCCTGGTCCGTCCGCGACTACTACGGCATCATCGTGCTGGTGGGAGCGGCTGTACTCATGTGGTTGCACTGCCGATAGCTTGGCACGCTTCCCGCAACCTCTCCCAGGCGTCGTCCTTCTGTGCCTCGCTGTAATTACTCTCGGGCGGCCAGATTCGTCCAATGCGGTCCCCATCGGTGCGAGGCACTAGATGTACGTGCACGTGCATTACGCTTTGGCTGGCGGCTTGTCCGTTGGACTGGATCACGTTCAATCCGTCGGGATCGAGACTCTCGCGAATCGCTGTTGCTACGTGCAGGGTGGTCACGCTAAGCCGTCGGGCCTGATCCTCAGTGAGATGCCAGATGTCGGGCACGTGCGAGCGCGGGATGACCATGGTGTGGCCCAGCACGGCCGGCTCGGTAGGGAAGAAGGCGATCGTATGTTCGTCCCGATACACCTCGCGGGCGTCCGGGTCGTCCCGGTCGACAATCTCGCAAAACGGGCACTGTTCCTCCCCGCCGAACGCGGTCATGACCGGGCGTAGGCCTGGTCGACCCAGCTCGACAGGTTCGCCTTGATGTCGGCGTGGACGTCCTTGCTGGTGGAGCCGTTCGGAGTCATTATTTTCACGTGGTCGGAGATCTTGCCGCCACCTGCCAGTGGAATCTTCTCGAACGGGTCGGCGCCAGCGGAGTCCGCGGTGCCGGAGGAGTCGGCAAGGCCATTAATGCGGACGCCGATGAGCGGCTTCTTCGCTGTCCATGCCTTGCGGATCTCGTAGTCAACCCACTCGCGGTCGGCGGTCTCCGAGCCGATCAGCACGATGACCGCTTTCTTGTAGGCCATCTGCTCGTCGATCCACTCCTCGATCGCAGCCTTTCCCTTCTTCTTCACCGCTTCCCACTCCTGGGAGTTCAACAGCGGCTGTCCTTCGACCGCTCCCATATTCATGATCTGCTGAACCCGCCATGCATCGTTGTCGTAATGGAAGCTGTAGAATACTGATTTGGCCATTTCATCCTCTCGGTGCGACCTCTCTGGCGCTCACCCAGCTTACCGCCCCCACGGACACTCGAACGGCTGTGCGCTAGCTAAACGCTCGCGAACCCACGCAGCTCGTTGAAGCGTTGAGCCAGCTGCTCCTCTCGCGCGGCCAACTCGCTCCAATCTCCGGACCGCATCACAGAGCCTTCGTCCTGTCTCTTCGCCTCTCGCTAAGTGCGCCGTTCGCAGATCACGCTGCTGCACTACGATCGCTGCCGCTTCTCATCATCACGTGCCTGGGGAACCATTAGCTTCCTGGGACACGCGGTTGCCTCGTAGGCGAAGCCCAGGCGTTCGTTGGATCCCGGGCGCATCCCCGTCAGGGAAGGGGTCTCGTGGTGAGATGTCTCGCTTTGGGGGCGCCAGCATTGTTTCTGAGGCGGAGCGGCGGCACGTTTGCTCGGTCCCTGGCGCACGTTCGGCAAATCGTTGCGCTCGGCTGCAGTTCGACGCGCGCGCCGCTGGAGGGGCGCAATAGCGGCAAGTCCGGCGTCGTGACCCGGGGGAGCAAGATCGCGGTCGAGCGCTGCGGGTGAAGATGCGCCTTTCGTGATCCGAGGGGCGAGACGCCGCATTCGTGTGTTGCATCAACCGATTCGGCCGAATCGGGATTGCTCTATTTGACACCGCCACCCCGCTGAGGGAGCGCGGCTTCACTCGAAAGTTCTTCTAGGTGCATTGTAAGCGTCAGTGCGCCCCGTTCGAGAGGAGGCGCCCGTCGCGGCGCGGCCCTTCGCCCCCTTACTTCCGCCTGTTCAGCACCTTCGTCCCCACTCCCGCGATCGCCGCGCCCACGATCGGCGCCACGAGGAATACCCACACCTGCCCCAGCGCATCCGGCCCCGCGAACACCGCGGCGGCGATCGACCGCGCCGGGTTCACCGACGTGTTGCTCACCGGGATGCTGATCAGGTGCACGAGGGTCAGCGTGAAGCCGATGGCGAGCGGCGCGACGGCCTTGTACTCGCTCTTGGCGGTGACGGAGAGGATGACGGCGACGAAGACGGCGGTCAGGACGATCTCGGTCAGCAGCACTGCGCCGAGGCCGAAGCCGCCAGGCGATCCAGCGCCGTAGCCGTTGGAGGCGAAGCCGGAGTCGCGGGCGGCGGCGAGGTAGCCGGCGGGGCCGTCGGCGGCGACGAGGAAGACCATTCCGGCTCCGACGAGTCCACCGATGATCTGGCTGACGATGTAGCCGGGGATGTGCTTCCACTCGGTGCGGCCGGCGATGGCGAGGCCGATGCTGACGGCGGGGTTGAAGTGGCCGCCGGAGATGTGGCCGACGGCGTAGATGCCGGCCATCACGGTGAGGCCGAAGGCGAGGGCGACGCCGAGGAAGCCGACTCCGAGCGCGTTGCCGGAGTCGGGGAAGGCGGAGGCGAAGACCGCGGTGCCGACGCCGCCCGCGACGAGGAGGAAGGTGCCGAACGCCTCCGACGCGTAGCGCGCTCCGGCCGAGTACTGCTCGGCGTGCTCGGTGCGCTGCTCGCTCGTGGTGCGGCTGGCGGTGTGGGGGCGGGCCATGATCGTTCTCTCTCTCGGGTCGGGGGAGTGCCTGCAGGGTCACCGGGCACCGGGACACTCCAGCACCAGGCGGACGCGCCGGAGTCGGGACGAGGAGGGCTCCCAGACTCCGTCGCTCGACGGTTCCGTGAGCGGCCTGGAGCCACTCGCTCGGCGGCCATCCCGGGCGCCCATGCACAGGCGTCCGACACCGTAGCGACCGGCCGACGCGTGCACGTCCCAGCACCGGGGACAGGCGGGAAACAGGCTCCAGGTGGCACGTGCACCGCCTCACCCACCTCCCTCTTCTCCTTCGCCCGCCTCCCTGCTACGGCGCTCTGAACCGGTTTACAAAACCGGTTCAGATGCGGCGACGAGCGAAGGAGCTCCCATGGCGGGCAGACCGACGATCCTCGACGTCGCGCGCGAGGCCGGCGTGAGCAAGGCGCTCGTCTCGTTCGCGCTCAACGACCGGCCGGGCGTCTCGCCCGACTCCCGCGAGCGGATCCTCCGCGTCGCCGCCGAGCTCGGCTATCGGCCCAGCCTCACGGCCCGCTCCCTCTCCACCAGCGTCTCCTTCGCGGTGGGCCTCGTCGTGGCGCGCGACCCGGCGGTCATCGCGGCCGACCCGTTCTTCCCCTCCTTCATCTCGGGGGTCGAGCGGGTGCTCGCCGAGCGCGGCCGCGTGCTGGTGCTCAGCGTCGTCGACCCGCCTCGACGCCATGCTGGTGCGACCTCTGGTCACGCGCCTCGTGGTCGGAGGAGAGGGCGGCCGCACCGAGCTGATCCGCAACTCCACCGACGGGGTGCGCACCACGGCGATCGGCGTCTCGGGCGGCTCCGGCACCCTGCGCGTCTACTCGCAGGACGGCGCGCTCGTGAGCGAGACGGCGCCGTCCGGAGCCGTGTCCGTGCAGCTGCCCGCGCAGGGCTTCGCGGTGCTGGTGGGCTGAGGTCGGCCCTGCTGGTCGAGTAGCCGCTACTCGATCGGCAGGGGGCGGTGAGTCCACGGAAGTCGCGGTACTCGCGTTCGAGTACCGCGACTTCTGCGTTCTCGCGGGGCGAGGGCGGCGGAGGCGCGCGGCTGGGCGGGGACCATCACTTCGATGAGAGCGCTCTCTCGAAAACGCTTGACCTCTCCGCAGGGGCGTGCGTAAGCTCGCCGCACACCTCGTGAGAGCGCTCTCACATACGCGGAACAGCACGCGTGAGAGCGCTCGCAGGGGTGCCCCACCACCATCACGAAGGAGTGACCGTGCCCTATTCACGACGCACCAGGATCGCCGCGGCGATCGCCGGCGCCTCGGCCCTCGCCCTGATCGTCACCGGATGCTCGTCGGGATCCGACGCCTCCGAGGGCGGCGAGATCGAGCTGACCGTCACCACGTTCAACGCCATGGGCTTCGACGAGCTCTACGGCGAGTACGAGGACGCCAACCCGGGGATCACCATTGTCCCGAACAACATCGACACCGGCGGCAACGCGCGGACCGACGCGTTCACCAAGCTCGCCGCCGGGTCCGGACTCGCCGACGTCGTCGCCATCGAGGAGGGCTGGCTCGGCTCCGTCATGGAGGTCTCGGATCAGTTCGTCGACCTGCGCGACCACGGCATCGAGGACCGCAAGGCCGACTGGGTCGACTGGAAGTACGAGCAGGCGACCGACCCCGAAGGACGCGTCATCGGCTACGGCACCGACATCGGACCCGAGGGCCTCTGCTACAACACCGCCGCCTTCGAGGCAGCGGGCATGCCCACCGACCGCGCCGCCGTCGCCGAGATGCTCGGCGGGCCGGACGCGACCTGGGACGACTACTTCGCCGCCGGCCAGAAGTACCACGACGCCACCGGCAAGGCCTGGTTCGACCACTCCGGATTCGTCTGGAACGCCATGGTCAACCAGCTGCCCGAGGGGTACTACACCTCCGACGGCGAGCTGAACGTCGAGGGCAACCCGGAGCTCGAGGAGCGCTGGGGCCAGCTGACCGACGCCACCGCCTCCGGCCTCTCGGCCGCGCAGAAGGCGTGGGACTGGAACAAGGGCAAGTCGTTCACCGACCAGACCTTCGCCACCTTCGTCTGCCCGGGCTGGATGTTCGGCACGCTGAAGAGCAACGTCGAGGCCGGCGGCGGGAACGCCGAGGCCACCGGCTGGGACTTCGCCGACGTCTTCCCCGGCGGCCCCGCCAACTGGGGCGGCTCGTTCCTCTCCGTCCCGACCCAGTCGAAGCACCCCGCTGAGGCCGCCGCGCTGGCGTCGTGGCTCAGCGAGCCGGAGCAGCAGCTGAAGGCGTTCGAGGCGGCCGGACCGTTCCCGAGCACCCTCGACGCGCAGAAGGAGCTCGCCTCGGCGGCCGCTCCCGACCCCGGCATGAACGACTCCCCGACCGGCGCGATCCTCGCGCAGCGCGCCGAGGGCGTCGTCGCCCAGTACAAGGGCCCGGACGACTCGCTGATCCAGGAGAACGTCTTCGGACCGGTCCTGCAGAAGGTCGACCGCGGCGAGATCGACGGCAAGGAGGGCTGGAACGAGGCGCTCCAGCTCCTCGGCGAGCTCGTCGACTGATCCGGTCGGGCCGACGCCCGGGGGCTGACGCCTGCGGGACGACGCCCACCCGACACGGGAGGTCCGGCCGCCACCGGACCTCCCGGTCCCCGTGCGGCCGGTGGCCGCCACCGGACCTCCCGGTCCCCGTGCGGCCGGGCCGCCCGCATCCCGGGCCGCCCCGCCGCACGGGAGAAACGCTGCCGTCCGCCGGCCCGAGGCCTCTCCGGCCCCGCCGCCCGCGACTCCTCCCGGTCGGCCCCGCCGCACCCCCTCCGACTCCGACTCGACCTCGAAGAGAGCGCCATGACGAGCACACTCACCCCGCCGGCCACGGCGACGCCCCCCGCGGGGAAGCGGCGCCCGGCGCCCCGACTCCCGCTGACCTTCCGCCAGCGCGCGAGCCGCTTCGACGTGAAGGCCTCGCCCTACCTCTACATCTCGCCGTTCTTCCTGCTCTTCGCGCTCACCGGCGCGTTCCCGCTGGTCTACACGCTCGTCGTGTCGCTCTACGACTGGCAGCTGCTCCAGGGCCAGGGCGACTTCGTCGGGTTCGCGAACTTCGCGGCCGTGCTCGGCGACCGCTTCTTCTGGAACTCGATCGTCAACACGCTGAGCATCTTCCTGCTCTCCACGATCCCGCAGCTCGCCGTCGCGCTGCTGCTCGCGGCCGCCCTCGACCAGGCGCTGCGGGCCAGCACCTTCTGGCGGATGAGCGTCCTGCTGCCGTACATCGTCTCGCCGGTCGCGGTCGCGCTGATCTTCTCGAGCGTCTTCAGCGACCAGGAGGGCCTGATCAACAATCTGATCGGCCTCGTGGGCATCAGCCCGATCGAGTGGACGAACGACCGCCTCGCCAGCCACGTCGCGATCGCGACGATGGTCAACTGGCGCTGGACCGGCTACAACGCCCTCATCCTCCTCGCCGCCATGCAGGCCGTGCCGCGCGAGCTGCACGAGTCGGCCGCGATCGACGGGGCGAACGCGTTCCGCCGCTTCCGCTCGATCACCATCCCCAGCATCCGGCCGACCCTGATCTTCGTGATCATCACCGCCACCATCGGCGGTCTGCAGATCTTCGCGGAGCCGCGCCTGTTCGACGTGTCGAACGCGGGCGGCATCGGCGGCTCGGACCGGCAGTTCCAGACCACCGTCCTCTACCTCTGGGAGATGGCGTTCTTCCGCCAGAACTTCGGAGAGGCGGCCGCGATCGCGTGGCTGCTGTTCCTCCTGATCGTGCTGATCGGCCTGCTGAACTTCGCGATCTCGCGGCGGATCGCCTCCGTCGAGAACCGGATCTCGCAGCGCTCGAAGCGCCGCTCCGCCCGCCCCGCGACCGCCGACGAGATCGCCGCCGCGGACCCCCTGCTCACCACCACCGGCCTCGGCCAGAACGAGAGCGAGCGATGACCGCCCCCGCCACCTCCGCCGCCTTCCCGGTGCGCCGCGTCCGCGCCTCCCGCGCCGGTCGCGTCGACCGGCCCGGCTTCCTCACGTACGGGTTGCTGAGCGCCTTCATCCTCGGCTCGACCTACCCGCTGTGGTGGTCGTTCGTCGTGGCGAGCGGCTCGAACGCGACCCGCAGCGAGACCCTGCCGCTCGTCCCGGGCGGCAACTTCCTCGCCAACGCCTCGCAGGTGCTGACCGCGATCCCGTTCTGGACGGCGCTGCTGAACAGCGTCATCGTCTCGGGGATCATCACGCTCTCGGTCGTGTCGTTCTCGACGCTCGCCGGCTACGCCTTCGCGAAGCTGCGGTTCCGCGGGCGCGACGGCCTGATGATCGGAGTCGTCGCGACCATGGCGATCCCGACGCAGCTGGGCATCATCCCGCTGTTCATCCTGATGCGGCAGCTCGGCTGGACCGGCTCGCTCGGCGCCGTGATCGTGCCGACGCTGGTCACCGCGTTCGGCGTGTTCTTCATGCGGCAGTACCTGGTCGACGTGATCCCGGACGAGCTGATCGAGGCGGCGCGCGTGGACGGAGCGAACCAGTTCCGGACGTTCCTCACCGTCGCCGTCCCGGCTGCGCGACCGGCGATGGCGATCCTCGGGCTCTTCACGTTCATGATGGCGTGGACCGACTTCCTCTGGCCGCTGATCGTCCTCAGCCCCACGAACCCGACCCTGCAGACGGCGCTCGCGCAGCTGCAGTCGGGCTACTACGTCGACTACTCGATCGTGCTGGCCGGCGCCGTGCTCTCGGTGATCCCGCTGCTGGTGCTGTTCCTCCTCGCCGGACGCCAGCTCATCGCGGGCATCATGAGCGGAGCGGTGAAGGGCTGAGGCCCGGAGACTCCCGCGGGACCGGGTCGGGGGACATCGGACCGCGGGACGGGGGCCTCGGGCCCGGGGCCGTGGCACTCCGGGTCCGGGGGTCGGGGGGTGCGGTGAGGGATCGGGCAGTGGACTGAGCGGCCGGCGGGTTCGTGGCTCGGCCGGTCGTCGTGCTCGGCTCATCCCGACCGTTGCCGCGCAGGATCCCGCCGATCACGCTCCGCCCGAGACCTCCTGGCCCGACCTCCCGCCGCCTAGGCTGGCGCGGAGGAGGCGACATGGAGCCGAAGGACCCGCGCGACGAGGACCCCTCGAGCGGGCCGGCGCAGCCGCGTCCGGGGGACGGGCCGACGCCGTCGGAGCAGGCGATGCGCGCCATCCGCGATGTCGCGAACGGGGCGGATCCGACGAGCGAGGCGTTCCGGCTGTCGAACGACTTCACCGACCGGCAGGCCGAGCGCTTCCGGGGCTTCCTCGCGCGCTTCCGTCGCGGGCGCTGACGGGCGCGAGGCTGCCTGCCGCCGGCAGTGCGCGATCGATCGCCGCGCGCTGGTCGCGCCGTTGATCGCCGGGGGCGCTACCGATGCTCCGGTCCCCGCGCCACCCCGAACGGCCGCTATCCGCGCCCTCGCAGGCCGCGGACTCGCTCCGCCGCCCCGCATCACCCCCGAATGGCCGCGATCCGCGCCCCTTCGCGCCGAGGACGCCCTCCACGGTCCCGCTCCTCCGGCGCTCGGCTAGCCTCGGAGGCACCCGCGAGGAAGGCCTGCATGACCCACGACACCGCCTCGGCCGCCCCGACCCTCGAAGCCGTCGCCGCGCTGGCCGGAGTCTCCCGCGCGACGGTCAGCCGGGTCGTCAACGACTCCCCGCGCGTGAAGGACGGTGCCCGGACGGCCGTGCTCGCCGCGATCGAGCAGCTCGGCTACGTGCCCAACCGCGCCGCCCGCTCCCTCGCCAGCCGCCGCACGCAGACCGTCGCTCTCGTGGTGCCGGAGTCGGCGGCGAAGGTGTTCGCGGATCCGTTCCTCGCCTCGGTCGTGCAGGGCGCCGCGATGGCCTTCGCCGGCACCGAGTACACGCTCACCATCGTGATCGCGTCCGAGGCGGCTCCCGAGAAGACGCGGCGCTACCTGCTCGGCGGCAACGTCGACGGCGCGCTCGTCGTCTCGCACCACAGCGGCGACCACTCCTACGCGCAGCTCGGCGCCTCCCTCCCCGTGGTCTTCGGCGGGCGGCCGCTGACCGAGGAGGGCGGCAGCTACTTCGTCGACGTCGACAACACCGGAGCGGCGCGCACGGTCACCGAGCACCTCCTGGGCCTCGGCCGCACGGCCCCCGCGATGATCGCGAGCCGCCAGGACATGCCCGCCGCGATCGACCGCCTGTCGGGCTGGCGCTCGGCCGTCACCGCCGCGGGGCTCGACGACTCGCTCGTCGAGTACGGCGACTACTCGCCCGAGGACGGCGCGACCGCGATGCGCCGCCTGCTCGACTCCGGGCGGCCGATCGACGCGGTCTTCGCCTCCAACGACCAGATGGCGGCGGGCGCCCTGACGGCGCTGCGCGAGCGGGGCCTCACGGTGCCGGGCGACATCGCGCTCGCGGGCTTCGACGGCGACTACTTCGCCGAGGCGAGCGAGCCGCGCCTCACCACGGTGCGCCAGCCCTCCACGGGCCTCGGCGAGGCGATGGCGGACGTGCTGGTGCGCCTCCTGGCCGGCGAGGAGGTGCAGCGCGTGACGCTGCTGCCGACCGAGCTGCTGGTGCGCGGCTCCACGGTCGCGGGCGCGTGACCCCGCGCTGAGTGCGCTGACCCGTTCGCTGAGTCGCCCGGATCGGCTCCCCGCTGCGGCGTGTCGCGAGCCGATCCGGGCGACTCAGCGCGGGACGGGCTCGTCGGGGATGTCGAGCAGGTGGAAGGGACCCCGGGGGAGCGGGCCTGTGCTCCACAGCGCGACGACGGCCCAGCCGAGGTCGGCGTGCGCGACGGCGCCCTCGGGCAGAGTCCGGGTGAACAGCGCGTAGTCGATCCCGTCGAGGGGGAGGGCGCTCACGTCCCACGCGGGCCGGTCGGCGGCCAGCTGCTGGGCCCGCGCCTCCGCTGCCACCATCGCGGCTCGCGTCCGGTCCCCGGGCAGACCGGCGGGGATCGCCGAGAGGAGGAGCGAGCCGATCGCGAGCGCGGCCGTCGCGACCGGATCGGTGACCACTCCGTGCACCGAGCCGCGCGGCCCGAGGCGGACACCGGTCAGCCGCAGCGTCCGGACCGAGTACGAGCCGCCGTCCCGCTCGGCGCGGACCGAGAGGTCGTCGACGGGCCCGTCGTCCGTCCGCCCGCTCCCGTCGACGGACCACGGATCGGAGACGGGGACCAGCGCGCGCACGCCCTCATCCGACTCCCTGCGGCGCCGCCGGTCAAGAGGCGCAGGGCGAGGATCCGTGCTGTGGTGCTCGGATCGGCCGGCCGTTCCGGCGTGTCGTGAGCAGATCCGGGCACCTCAGTGCGGAGGCGCGGAGGCCCGCAGGCGCTGCTCAGAACTCCTCGTAGTTGTAGGGCTGCGGGTCCTCGTCGATCACGGGGCGCGCGATCGTGGCGCGGTTGCTCTTGATGCGGGAGCGGATGTCCTCGACGGCGGCCTCGACGGCGCCGGTGGTCGACTCCTCGTCCTTGATGGAGACCTCGACGGGGACGGCGACCAGCTCGCTGCTCGCGTCGAGGGTCATCTTCGCCTCGATGAGCTCGCCGTCCTCGGTGAACGCCGGGACCGTGACCGCTTCGGAGTGCTCCTGGCGGTCGATCGCGGTCACCAGGTCGAGGAGGGCCTCGGTCACGGCGTCGGTCGTCACGAAGCTCTTGGAGGCGTAGGTCAGCTGCTGCATGCCTCCACTCTCCCGAACGGGAGCGCCCCTCGCGCGGGGTTGCGCCTCGTCGGCCCAGCCCGTAGCGGAGGGGCAGCACGACCGGCGCGGGCGCGAGGAGTCAACCCTCTAGGCCGCGATCCGGGCGTCCGCTTCCCTGGTGGCGGGGCCTCGGGAGGAGGCGCGGGGGTCTCGGGATCCCGGGGCCCCGGCACTCGATCGGGAGGAGACCGGATGCGGCGTCGGGGACTCCGCGGCGACCGGGCGTTCCAGGGCGCCTTCCTGATCGGAGTCGGCCTCATGGCGGCCGTCGACGAGATCGTCTTCCACCAGATCCTCGCCTGGCACCACTTCTACGACCGCTCCACCCCGGCGATCGGCCTGCTCTCGGACGGGCTGCTGCACGCGGCCGAGCTCCTCGCGCTCGTCGGCGGCGGCTTCCTGCTCGCCGACGCCCGGCGCCGATCCGCTCTGCGTCCGCGCACGGCGTGGGCCGCGGGGCTCACGGGGGCGGGGCTGTTCCAGCTGTGGGACGGAGTCGTCGACCACAAGCTGCTCCGGGTGCACCAGGTGCGCTACGACGTCGACCTGCTGCTCTACGACTCCGTCTGGATCGCCTCCGGAGCGGTGCTGCTGGCGGCGGGCCTGCTCCTCCTGCCTCGGCGACGGCGCGCGACGGCGTGACCCCGCACGCCGACCACACCCTGCTCGATCCGGGCCTGCTGCTCCTGGTCCCGCTGGCCGCGGCGGCGGCACTCGGAGGGGGCGCCGCGGCACTCGAGCGGCGGCGCGGACGGCCGTGGCCGCTCCACCGCACCGCCCTGCTCCTCGGCGGGCTCGCGACCGCGGCGCTCTGCTTCACGGGTCCGCTCGCGGAGTGGTCGCACGCGAATCCGCGCGGGGCGATGCTGACGCACCTGGTCCTCGGGATGCTCGCGCCGCTCCTCCTGGTGCTCTCGGCCCCCGTCACCCTGGCCCTGCGCGCGCTCGACGTCACGGCGGCCCGACGGCTCTCGCGGCTGCTCCGGAGCCGCCCGGCCCGTCTCCTCGCCCACCCGGTGACGGCGCTCCTGCTCTCGACGGGCTCCCTCTGGCTCGTGCACGCGACCGGACTGCTCGCCGCCGCGCACGCGGATCCGCTGCTGCACCTCGCACTCGGCGTGCACTTCCTGCTCAGCGGCTGCCTGCTGACGGCGGCGCTCGCCGGAGTCGATCCGAACCCGCACCGCGCCCCGTTCGGCCTGCGCCTGGGCGTGCTCGGAGCGGGCATCGCCGCGCACGCGCTGCTCGCGACGGTGCTCTACGCGGAGGCGCCGGACGAGACCGGACGCCAGGCGGCGCTCCTGCTGTTCTACGGAGGCGACCTGCTCGAGACGGCGCTCGCCGTGGTCGTCTGCGCCCGGCGCTACGCGGCGACGGCGCCCCGGCAACCCCCTCCGCCGAGCGCGCCCTGCTCCCTACGCTCGGACGCATGCTCCTCATCTTCGGGACCCGAGCCGTCGAGGACCTCCTCCGGACGCTCGTCTTCGTCTGCCGCGTCTGCGGGCAGCGCGACGAGCAGCGGATCCTCCGCCGCCGGACGCGCCTCTCGCTCTTCTTCGTCCCCGTCCTGACCGTCTCGACCCGCTACCTGCTCGAGTGCTCGCACTGCCGCACAGTGTCCCCGATCAGCAAGGAGGAGGCGCAGGGCTCCGTCCGCTGGGCCGGCAACTCCGACCGGTGACCGCCCCGAGCGGGAGGCTCCGGCGGTGCGCTCAGCGCACCGGAGCCGGTACCGCCACGGGACGCGCGGCGACCGCGGCCGCGCGCCGCGTCGCCCAGTTGTTGAGCAGCAGCGCCGTCACGACGATGGCCGCGCCGAGCAGGGCGACGGGCCCCGGCCGGTAGCCGCCCGCCATGCTGATCGCGAAGGTCGTCACCGGGACGAGGTTCTGGAAGAGCGTGCCGTTGAGGGCGCCGAGCAGCTTGATGCCCGTGTTCCACAGCAGCACGGCGACGACGCCGGCCAGGAGGATCAGGTAGGCCAGCTGCGGCCAGGCCGCGAGCACCTCGGCCCCGGTCGGCGGGTGCGCGGAGCCGGTGGCCGTCGCCACGGCGACCGCGACGGCGATCGAGGGGCAGCCGAGCGCGGTGGTGAGCGTCGAGTACCGCAGCGCCGACCAGCCGGGGAACGCCGCGGCTCCGCGCGTGTAGACGACCCAGCAGATCGCTCCGAGCAGGGCGAGCAGCTCGCCGAACCCCAGCTCGCCGTCGAGGAGGAGGGCGACGTCGCCGCGGGTGACGACGAGCGCGACTCCGGCGAGCGCGAGCAGGATGCAGCCGACGGTGGCGGCAGGCGGCAGGCGACGCGCGCCGATGCTCGCGAGCACCGCGCCGATCGCCGGCATCATCCCCATCATCAGGCTGACGTTCGGGGCCGAGGTGAACCGCAGAGCCGTGAAGGCGAGCAGGCCGAAGCCGGCGAATCCGGAGGCGCCGAGCAGCGCCAGCCGCCACCCGCGGCCGTCGAGCCGGAAGGCGCGGAGCCCCTCCGCCCGGGCGAGCAGCAGGGCGAGGACGACCGCGGCGGCGGTGTAGCGGATCAGGGTCATGAAGAAGGAGTCGACCGTCGCCGCGATGCTGTCCGCGACGGGGAGCATGCCGCCCCAGAGGATCGGCGGGATCAGGCAGAAGAGCAGACCTCGCGACCGCATGGCGCCCCTGACCCGTCGGGTGCGGCCGCCCCGGGCGGGGGCCGTCGCTCGATGGTGGACCCCGGCGGCTCGGCGCACAAGAGCGCCGCCGACCCCCGAACGGCCCGCGGCGGGGCCGAGCGGAGAGGGGTGCGCCGGGTGTGGAGGAGGCTCGGCGAGCCGACGGATCGAATACGACGAAGACGAAGAAGCCGCAAGGACCTTGTGTGGCCCCTTTAGGGTGACAAAATTTGCTTGCTTCCATCATCTCCGTGCCCCTAGGTTGATCGCAGCACCCCCCGATGCTGTCCTCTGTCAGGCCCTGCTCCGATCCCCCCGTCGGACGCCGTTCCTCACTCGGGTCGCGCCCACCCCGGCGACGACCTCCGTTCCGCGCGGGCGCTCATCAGCGCACATCGGCCCCCGGCCGCGGAGAGGAACAGTCATGAGCACACAGCCCGGCCACGGCGCGGACGAGCCGACGGCTCCCCGTCGCCGGGCGACCTGGGAGGCGCACGACGAGACGGCCTCGCGCCCGCTCTCGGGACGCCGTGCCGCCCGCTCCGGGCGCGAGCGGGTCTCCGCTCCGCGCCGCCTCGCGTCCGCGCTGCCTGCCGGAGCGGTGACGATCCCCGCCGCCCCGACCGCGGTGCTGGAGCGTCCGGCCGCCCCGCCCGCAGTGGTCGAGCGACCGGCCGCCGCGACCGCTGTCCTGGAGCGTCGGGCCGCGATGGTCGAGGGTCCGGCCGCGCCGACCGCCGTGGTCGAGCGTCCGTCCGCCGCGACCGCGCTCCTGGAGCGCTCGGCCGCCCCGACCGCGCTGCTCGAGCGTCCGCCGGCCCCCACTGCGGTCCTCGAGCGCACCGTGCTCCCCGCCGTCGACGCCGACCGACTCCCTCCGGCATTCACCCCGATCGCCGGCACGCGCCCCCGCAGCGGCCGCCGCGCCTCGTCGCGCATCGGCGACCTGGTCGCCGCCCTCCCCGCCCACAACGAGGAGGCCGGGATCGCCGCGGCGATCGAGGGCCTGCGCCGGCAGACCTGGCCGCCGGACCGGATCGTCGTCATCGCCGACAACTGCACCGACGCCACGGTCGAGATCGCTCTCGCGCACGGCGCCGAGGTGTTCGTCACCGTCGGGAACAGCCACAAGAAGGCGGGCGGCCTCAACCAGTTCCTCGCCGAGGTCCTCCCGGGGCTGCAGGACGACGACCTGGTGCTCGTGCAGGACGCCGACTCCGCGCTCGACCCCGGGTTCCTCGAGATCGCCCGCGGCAGGCTGCACGGCGGCATCGGCGCGGTCGGAGGAGTGTTCCGCGGCGGCGAGGGCGGCGGCTTCGTCGGCCACCTCCAGCGCAACGAGTACGCGCGCTACGCCCGCGACGTGCGCCGCCTGAACGGGAAGTGCCTGGTCGTCACGGGCACCGCGGCCGTGCTCCAGGTCGCCGTGATGCGCCGCATCAGCGCGGCCCGCCTGGCCGGCTCCCTCCCCTCCGGAGACGGCATCGGCGGCATCTACGACACCACGGTCCTCACCGAGGACAACGAGCTCACGTTCGCGATCCGCCAGCTCGGCTACGACGTGCTGAGCCCCGCCGGCTGCACCCTCGTCACCGAGGTCATGCCGACCTGGGGAGACCTGTGGCGTCAGCGCCTGCGCTGGAAGCGCGGAGCGGTCGAGAACTGCGTGCAGTACGGCTTCACGCGGGTCACGGCTCCCTACTGGGGGCGCCAGCTGCTCACGATGCTCGGCTGCATCATCACCTACGTCTACCTGGCCACGATCGTCTACGCCGTCGGCTGGGGCGAGCTGAGCCTCCAGCCGTTCTGGCTGGCCGTCACCGCGATCTTCGTCGTCGAGCGGATCGTGACGGTCCGCGACCGCGGCTGGCGGTACATGCTCGCCGCCGCGTCGATGTACGAGCTCGTCGTCGACCTGTTCCTGCAGGTCGTCCACACCAAGGCCTACCTGGATGCGCTGACACGCCGTCGGCGCGACTGGTGAAACAGAGAGAGAGACATGTACAACCACATCGGAACAGCCGCCGGAGCCGGAGTCGGTGCCGGAACGCTCGCCATGACCGGGTTCGACTCGGTCTGGCTGGCACTCGCGGCCTTCGCCCTCATCGCTGCGGGGACCGCCGTCCTGCGCATCGCTCCTCGCCGCAAGCGCGAGGTCTGAGACACGGTGGCGGGCGGGGGACAGCCCGCGCCCGTCACCGTCCCACGACCGCCGTCGCCGCGGAGGTCCGGCTCGCGGTGGAGTAGCCGGTCTTCGTCCCGGTGACGGTCAGCGTGATCCGCTTCCCCGCCTGAGCCTTCGTGAGCGTGAACCGCGGCGACGTCGCTCCCGCGATGGCCGCGCCGTCCGCCTTCCACCGGTAGGTGAGGTTGACGGGAGTCGGCGTCCACGGACCCGGGGCTGCCGTGAGCACCGCTCCGACCCGGGCCGTGCCCGTGACGGTCGGCGTCGCGGCGCCGAGGGTGCCGGCGGCGACCGGTGCGGTCGGCTGCGAGGTCGTCGGGCCGGAGCCGTCGGCGGCGCTCACCGTCACCGTCACCCGCTTGCCGACCGCGGAGGAGGGGACCACGAGATCCGGACCCGTCACTCCCGCGATGTCGACGCCTCCCGCCGCCCAGCGATGCACGAGCGGTCCCGTCCGGCCGGCGGAGGAGGACAGGGTCGCGCCCACCGCGGCGGTCCCGACGACGACCGGAGCCGGCGCCGCGTCGGACCGGTAGACCGCGACGTGGTCGACGAGCATCGTCCCGCCGGAGCTCTTCGGAGCGGCTGCACTGTCGCACCCGCACACGCCGTTCGGCAGCCCGCCCCCGATGGCGAGGTTCAGGATCAGCAGCACGTCGTTCGGGACCGCGGCCTGCCACGCGGCCGTCCCCACCTCCGACTCCCGCACCACGTGCCGGGTGACGCCGTCGACGAGGAACTCCACGCGCTCGTCGCCGGGCACGGTCCGGTCGAGCAGGGCGGAGTAGCGGTGGAACCCCGTCACGCAGGACGCGCAGTCCAGCATCCCGCTCGTCCGGCCGGCGGGCTCGTCGCAGGGGCCGCCGTCCGGTACTCCGCAGTGCAGCGTCTGGATCACCTGGGCGGTGCCGTTGACGGCCTCGAGCATGTCGAACTCGCCGGTCGCGGGCCAGTCGATGACGGCGTTCGCGTCCCGCCCGAGAGCCCAGAAGGCGGGCCAGTACCCGGTGGCCTGCGCGACGTCCGGCAGCTGGATCGAGGCGGTCATCAGCAGTCGGCCGCCCGCCGGCGCCGAGAACGACTTGTCGGCGGTGACGATCCGTCCGGAGGTCCATGCTCCGGCGGAGTCGCGGAGGGCGCGGATGCCCAGAGCGCCGCCGCCCGTGAGGAAGACGTTCGCCGTCGACGCGGTCGTCCGGTCGACCGCCCCGGTGCCCCAGGTGCCGACCTCGTGCTCCCACTGGCTCCCGACCGGCGCGCCCGCCGGCCCGGTGAAGTCGTCGCGCAGGAGCGTGGTCCAGCCCGGGGCGTCGGCGGGCGCCGCCGTGACGGCCTGGCCGGCGGACGAGGCGGTCGGAGGCGCGGACGCCGGTGCGAGGGCCGCGACCGCCTGCGGGGGTGTCGCCGCGAGCACTCCGAGGCACAGGGCCGCGAGGGCGAGGGCGAGTCGCGGCCGGTCGAGGAGTCGTGAAGGCATGGCGAGTCCTCTGCGTCGAAGGGGCGCGCAGCTGCACGCGCCTCGACGCTAGTGAGGAGTACTCGCTCTCCCCCCACCCCCCAGGCGGGGTGATCTCCGGGACGAAAGCTCACGACCGGGCTCGGCGGGGCCGGGTCCAGGGTGCTGCAGAGGGGCGGCCGCCGTCGCCTCCGATCGCCCGTTCGAAGGAGAACACCATGCACCGTCGTCTCACGGCCACGCTCGCCGCGATCGCCCTCGCCCTCGGAGGGGCCGTCGCCGTCGCGACCCCCGCCTCCGCCGGGCAGCTCGTCTACCGGAACGGCGGCCCGGGCAACTGCTACGAGGTCCGCTCGCAGTGCGACTCCCTGGGTCGCGCGCAGGTCACGGTGTGGTGGCACTGCGACCAGGCGAGCAACGTCAAGGTCATCTGGAGGAACGGCCCGGACAGCGGCTGCAACACGATGAGCGTCATCAACCGCAAGTTCAGCGACAGCTCGGGAGTCGCGTCCCGCTTCGACCGCCTCGTCTCCTGCTGACCCGGTCGGGCTGCCCCTGATCCCTTCCGCGGGACGCCACCTCGGTACTCGGCACGCCGCACGAGGCGTACCCGAGCGGCTTCCCGCGGGAGGGGACGGCGGCGGCCCCGCTCAGTGCTCGGCGCGCCCCGAGTCCTCGATGAGGCGGACCTTCACGTTCACGGCGAGCGGCCCCGAGACCGACGGGTCGGCGGCGAGCAGTGCGTGCATCCGCTCGCCCACCAGGCGGAGCGTCTCGGGGGCCGGCAGTGCGGCGGACGCGGCGATGTGCGCGCTCACCGTGGTGAACCCCTCCGACCGGTCGATGTCGACCAGCACGTCGGGCTGCCGCAGGTCCAGCTTCACGGCGAGCGCGTCGGCCGCGGCCTCGACGATCGGCTGGGCGGGGTAGACCCCCGCGACTCCCTCGATGTCGCGGATCTCGGCGGTCAGCCGCTGCGAGAGCTCGGTGTCGTCGGTCATTCCCGCTCCTCCCGGTGGGGGTACACGTCGTCGACGGTCACGTCGATCGCGCCGACGGTCAGCTCGGTGTGGCGCTCCAGGGCGTAGCGGATGCGCTCGCGCAGGCGGTCGGCGGCCACGGCGACCGGCAGGCCGAACTCGAGGGCGCAGGTCACGTCGATCCGCACCACCGCGCCGGGAGCCGAGACGTCGCCGTCGAGGGTGCAGCGGCCCATGATGACGCCGCCCATCGTGTCGCCGGCGCGGCGGATCATCCCGCGCACGGCCGCCTCGGTGAGCGCCAGGCGGAGGGTCGGGTCGGGGTGGCGGACGGGGATGTCGCGGCCGGAGCGCACCTCGGAGCGGATCGCGTCGAGCAGGCCGGCGATCCAGACCTCGTCGCGGTCGGGCTCGCGGTCGGCCTCCTGCCGCAGCGCCCGCGCCGAGAGCTCGGTGAGGCGGGTGAGGTTCGCGAGTGCGAGCCGGCACGCGGCGGAGTTCTCGATCGAGGGGTCGCGCGGCTCGCGGCCGCGGTCGAGGTACTCGCCCAGCTCCTCGAGCGTGTGGCCGTCGAGGTCGTCCTCGGGCACGGCGGCGTCGTCGGTCATCGCCATGCCTCCAATTCGTGGAGCAGGAATCGACGGGCCCGGGCGAGGAGGCCGCGGACCGTCGAGACGGGGAGTTCGAGAGCGTCGGCGATCTCCTGGTAGCTGTAGCCGGCGGTCTCGCGGAGTAGCCAACAGCGTCGCTGATCAGCAGGCAATCGGTCCAGCGCTTCCCAGACCGCGTCCAGCTGGAGTCGTGCCTCGACGATGCGCTCGGGGGAGTGCTCGGGCGGCGCGGGCGGATCCCAGTCGTCGATGTCGTCGTGGCGGCGGCGGACGCGGATCCGATCGATCGCCTTGTGGGTGACGATGCGCATCAGCCAGTTGCGGATGTGCGCCGGGCTGTCGAGATCGGCCAGACGCCGCCAGCCGGTGAGGAACGCCTCCTGCACCACGTCCTCGGACTCCGCCTCGGAGCCGAGGAGCTTCGCGGCGTAGACGCGCATGAGGGCGCCGTGGCGGCGGGCGAGCTGCTCGAACGCCTGCACGTCGCCGTCGACGGCGCGCGCGGCGAGGGTCGCGTCGGACGCGTTCAGGAGGGGGTCGTCGTCGATGAGCGCCTCCTCCGCGGTCCCGCGCGCGGTGTCCCCGCGCGCCGGTGCCCTCAGTGTGGGGCGCCGTCCGGCATGACTACCAGCCTTGACAACGGGCCGGCGAATCCGCTGGCCGGATTGCGAGTGCCGCCGATGGGGGACGTCTCGAGACGGGATTCGTGACATTCCGGCTCCTCGACACGTCTTGATTCCGTACCCCTCGTGCGTCCCCCGGAGCGCACGGACCCCGAACCCGGAAGAAGTCCCCCATGCACTGCTCCCTCCGCCGCCGCCCCGGGCGGACGTCATGAGCGAGTCGACCTTCACCCTCGGCAGCCCGTTCGCGGGCGACGAGCGGGCCGACCGGCGCTACGAAGCCTCCGGCGACGATCCGTCCGCCGCGTCCGCCGTCTACTCCGAGGCGTACGGCGGAGGCGAGTTCCGCGTCGCTCCGTCGCAGCGCGGCTTCTCCTACCGCTACGCCGTCCGCGGCAGCGACCGGGTGACCCTGCGCACCTCCGACTGCTCGGGCGCCCTCACCGGCCAGGTCCCCCACCTGAAGGAGTACGTCGTCGGGTGGTTCCGCGCCGGCGGCGGACGCCTGAACCTGCCGCCGTTCACCCGGACCGGCGCGCTCTCGGCCCCGTTCCTGTTCCCCGCGGAGCGCCAGTTCGGGCTCGAGTTCGAGCCGCACCGGCAGAACCTCATCCACTTCGCCCCCGGGTTCCTCGAGGACGTCGCGACCGAGACGCACGCCGGCCCCCGCCAGCCCGTCTCCTTCGACCACGGGGCGGACGCCGACCCCGGCGTCCTCGCCCGCTGGCGCGCCGCGGTGACGGAGGCGAGCGCCGCGCTCGCGACGGCTGCGATCACTCCGCTCGTGCGCTTCACCGCCGAGCTCGACCTCGCCCGCGTGCTGCTCCTGCTGTTCCCGTGGCGCGCGTGGGACGTGCCGGCCGTGCTGCGGCGCCCGTCCGCCTCCCGCACCCGTGTCGCGCTCGACTTCCTCCAGCACCACGCCCACGAGCCGATCACTCCGGCCGACGCCGCCCGCGCGGCCGGTCTGCACACCCGCACGCTGCAGCAGGCGACGAAGCGGCACCTCGGAGTGTCGCCGTCGGTCTACCTGCGAGACGTGCGGCTGGACCGCGCCCACTCCGACCTGGTCGCCGGCGACCCCTGCTCGACCACCGTCGCCGCGGTCGCCCGCGAGTGGGGCTTCGGCAACCTCGGCCGCTTCGCGAGCGCGTACCAGGTGCGCTTCGACGAGAAGCCGAGCCACACGCTGCGCCGCTGACGCGCAGCCCCTGCGTGCCCGAGGGCCCGGACCGTCTCAGGACGGTGCCGGGCCTTCGTCGTCTCCGGGTGTGTCCCGAGGGACCGTTTCGGAGGATGCTCCATCGTGTCCTCCGACCGGTCTTCAGGACACGGACCTCGTGACACTCGGCGCCGGCTCAGCCCGGCTGATGCACGTGGATGTCGCTGCTCGACGTCACGCCGTTGAATTCGAGATACAGCTGCCCCTCGACGACCGACACGGTCAGCGTGTTGCGGCGCTCGAGTACCGCGACCGCGGCATCCAGGAACCCCTGGTCGAAGCTCTGCACGGTGATCTGCTCGAGCTGGTGGACGCGCTTGCCGGACCACGCCGCGATCACCTTCTCCGGGTTGCGATGCGTGTAGACCGTCGTGCGGTCGGCCAGCTTGCTCCCGAAGTGCAGTCGCTCGGCGTCCGGCGCGCCCACCTCGATCCACGTGGTCAGCCTGCCGGTGAGATCGCGGACCAGCACCGCCGGCTCGGTCGCCGTCGACGAGATCCCCTCGCTGAAGGTGATGCCCTCCACGTATTCGAGGCAGTACGCGAGCACGCGCGTCATCATGTACGCGTCGGTCTCGGAGGGGTGCCGAGCGGCTCGCAACGTGAGGTCCTCGTAGACGCCGCGGTCCACATCAGCCAGCTGTATCGCGAAGTTGTACATCACTGCGCCGGCTGCCACGTGTGCGAGCTTATGTCCTCTCGCTCATCGAGGAGCGCGAGGCTTCTCCGGCGCCGGTGGGGGCATCAGGTTCGCGCGCCTACTGGGGGGCGCCTCCGCGACCAGGAGCTCGAGGCCTGGCTCGGGGTCAGCCGGACGCCGATCCGGGAGGCGCTGCTCCGGCTGGCCCGCGTCGGCCTCGTCTCGGCCAAGCCCGGCCGGGCGACGATCGTGACCCCCGCCACGGCCGAGAGCATCAGCGACGCCCAGCAGATCGCCGCCGCCATGCACGAGCTCGCCACGCGCCTCGCCGGCCCGGCCGTCACTCCGGAGGCGCTCGCCGCGATGGAGTCGGCGAACGACGACTTCGCGCGGGCGCTGGCGGAGGGCGACGTCGAGCTGGCGCTGCGCTCCGACGACGCGTTCCACGCGGTGCTCACCGGGCTCAGCGGCAACGGGATGATCGGGGACGTGCTCGAGCAGGCCACTCCGCTCATCCGCCGTGCCGAGCGCCAGCGCTTCGCCTCCCTCGCGGCCCGCGGATCCGTGGAGCAGCACCGCGCGATCGTGGAGTCCCTCCGTGCGGGCGACACGGACGGCGCCGCCCGCCTCAGCCGGGAGAACTGGATGACGCTCGACCGCCACCTGCACGAGGCCTGACGCGCTGCTCCTCCGCGGGGAGGAGCCCGCGCTCGGTCATGCGCGAGGCCGACGCGATCGCATCCGCGACGAACCGCTCGGTCAGGTCGGCATGCCCTCGCCCGCGCGCTCCGCATCCGTCCCGAGAGCTGAGCGCCGCCCTCCCCGCGCCTCCGCCGCCGGGATGCGGGTCGAGGCGGGTGCCGGGCGCGGCGCGGAACGACGGACGGCCGACGCGCGGGCGACCGGAGCGCTCTGGAACACTCGAGCGAGGGGCGGGGGCTCCGGAGCGGGGGAGCCGTGGCGTCACGCTTCGTCGAGCTCGACGGTCTGCGCGGCCTCGCCGCCCTCGGCGTGGTCGTCTACCACTTCACCACCGCGTTCTCGCTCGATCATCCCGATGCACCGCCGGGATCCGTCGCGCTCCCGTTCGGCGAGTTCGGCGTCCAGCTCTTCTTCGTCATCAGCGGTTTCGTGATCCTGATGTCCGCGGACCGCGCGCGGCGGCCGTCGGACTTCGCGATCTCCCGCGTCAGCCGCCTCTACCCGGCCTACTGGATCGCGGTGGTCGTCTCGATCGTCGTCGGCGCTCTCGCCCGCGTCCCCGGCACCGACCTCACGCCGCTGGAGCTGCTGCTCAACTTCACGATGGTGCAGCGGTTGCTGCTGGTACCCAATGTGAACGGCGCGTTCTGGACGCTGGCCGTCGAGATGCAGTTCTACCTGCTGGTGCTGCTCGTGCTCGTCCTCACGAAGTGCCGGTTCACGGATCGGCTGGTCCGCGTGCTGGTGGTCGTCTGGCTCGGCGTCGCCGTGACCGCCTCCGTCGCCGCTCACCTCGCCTCGGGAGGCGTCGACGTCGTCTCGGCGCCGGTCGCCGTCCGGGTCCTGGCGAACCTGACGCTGGCCGAGTACGGACCGCTCTTCTGCGTCGGGATGCTGCTGTTCCTCTCGCGACGCCAGGGGCGCTTCGAGCTCCTCGCCGTGCCGGCGGCTCTGATCGCGGCCCTGAACGCCCAGCTCCTCCACGGCGGGCCGGACGGAGCGGTCGTCCTCGGCGTCTGCGCGGCCGTCACGGTCGTCGCGATGCGGCGCCGGACCGCCGTGCTGAGATGGGCGCCGCTGCTCTGGCTCGGGCGGATCAGCTACTCGCTCTACATCCTCCATCTGGTCGTGGGCAGCGCGATCGTCAGCGCGCTCTGGCCGCTGATCGGCCGCGACGGAGCCGGACTCGTCGCCTTCGTCGTCGTCCTCCTGCTGTCGTGGGGCGTCAACGCGGTCGCCGAGGAGCGGTGGAGCCCCGCCTGGCGCCGCGCCCTCACCCGTCGGCGCGACCGCCGGCTCCCGGCGGGGACGGCGACCGCGGCCTGACGCGGCTGTGCACTCCGCTGGCCGCTCAGCGAGTGCGCCGAAGGAGCCTGTGGACGCCGGTGGCCGCGAAACGCATCTCCGCTCGACGTTCCCTGCACCTTGGCTGAGCCACCGGGACGTCCGAGCCCCGGGCCACGTCTTCATCATGTGCCACAGATCGTGAGCACCGCGGCCCCGGCCACGACCTCTGACCATCTGGAGAAGATCATGACCAACGTCACCCCCACCAGCCTCGCCAACGCCTCCTCGGCCAAGCACGGCACCGCCACCTCGGCCGGCAAGAACACGATCGCCGACGGCGTCGTCGAGAAGGTCGCCGGCATCGCGGCCCGCGAGGTCCCCGGCGTGCACGACCTGGGCAACGGCGCCGCCCGCGCCATCGGCGCCATCCGCAACGCGATCAACGCGCAGGACCGCGGCCAGGGCATCTCCGTCGAGGTCGGCGAGAAGCAGGTCGCCGCCGACATCACCGTCGTCGCCGAGTACCCCGTCGCGCTGCAGAAGCTCGCCGACAGCATCCGCTCCGCCGTCTCCGAGGCCATCTCCTCGGTCGTCGGCATGGAGGTCGCCGAGGTCAACGTCACCATCTCCGACGTCTTCATCCCCTCGGACGACAAGGACGACGAGACCGAGAGCCGCGTCAAGTGACTCCGTCCCACATCGGCCTGGTCCTCGGCGCGGTCCTCGCGCTGACCGCTCTCGTCTTCGGCTTCTGGGCGCTCCTCTGGGTCGCGCTCGCCATGGCGATCGGCTACGGCGTCGGGCGGGTCGTCGAGGGCAAGCTCGACCTGCGCTCCCTCGGCGACACCCTCCGCGGGCGGCGGTCCTCGTGACCGCGGCGGTGATGGCCGACGAGGCCAGCCACGGCCGCACGACGATCAGCTCGCGCGCCGTGCGCCGAGTCGTGTCGGCCGTCACCGCGGAGGCGCTGGACGTGAACTCGTCCGATGTGTCCGTCGAGCTCGACGACGAGGGAGGACGCCTCCACGTCGTCGCGCACGCCCCCATCCACGTCACGCCCCTGGGCGAGACGGGCCGCCGCTCCTCCGGGACGCTGCTGGACCGACTCAGCCGGGCGCAGACGACCATCCGCTCGCGCTGCCTCGAACTGACGGGCTCCACGATCGGCCGGGTCGACCTCCGGATCACCGGTGCCGACCTCCGAGAACGAAGGAGGGTGTCGTGACGACTCCCACCACTGCCGGCCGGGCGCTCTACCCGCGCCTGGTGCGGCGCGAGACGCACTCGTCCCGCTCCGGATCGGCGATCGTCCTCGCCGTCCTGCTCATCCTCCTGTTCGCGTGGCTGGGCACGGAGGCGGTCCTCGCCGTCCTCGGCCAGCCCGCGCTGCTCGTGGCCCCGCAGGACGGAGCGTCCTCGCTGCTCAACGCGGCCGCGGCGCCCATCGCGCTGACCGCCGCCGCCGGCGCCGTGCTCGCGCTGATCGGGCTCGTCCTGATCGTCGTGTCGCTCAAGCCCGGCCGTCGCGGCCGTCGCGCCGTCAGCACCGACCGCACCGCGGCCATCGTCGACGACCGCGTCATCGCGCAGGCCGTCGCCCGCACCGCCGGCTACGCCGGTGACGTCGACCCGGACAACGTGTCGGTGTCGGTCGGATCCCGCGTCGTCGACGTGACGGTCTCCCGCACCTCCGGCCGCAGCGTCGACGCCACGCCGATCCGCGAGGCCGTCGACGCCGAGCTCGCCACGTTCGACTGCACCCCGCGCCTGCGCTCCAAGGTGCGCCTGTCCGAGAAGGGAACGGTCCGCTGATGACCACCACGAACCGATTCCTCAACCGGCTGCTCCTGTTCGTGGTGGGCCTCGTCCTCCTCCTCGCCGGCGGCGCCGTCGCGGTGGGGTCGCTGCTCCCGCAGGTCCAGGAGAACGTGTCCACCGCCGCGCAGGACGCGGCCGACCCCACGAGCCAGGCCCTCTCGGGCGGCACCCCGTGGATCCTCTGGGTCATCGCGGTCGTCGCGCTCGTCCTCATCCTGCTGCTGGTGCGCTTCATCGTGCGCCAGGGCCGCGGCCGCACCTCCACGCTGCTGCGCGTCGGCTCGGGAGAGGGAGCGGGGACGCCCACGGGCGGCTCCGTCACCATCGACGCGAAGGTCGCCGAGCAGGTCCTCGAGGAGGCCCTGTCGCAGGAGCCGTCCATCGTCGCGGTCGACGTGACCGCGTTCGAGATCAAGCACCAGAAGGTGCTGCGCGTCACCGCGCACACCCGCCGCGGCGCCTCGCCCGCCCGCACCCGGCAGACGGTCGACCAGGCCGTCCGCCAGTGGGACGCCCTCCTCGGCGAGGAGACGCCCGTCGTCATCCAGATCGTCAGCGGTCTGCGGACGAAGATGAGCGGCACCGCCCGCGTGCAGTAGCCGCCGGCACCACCGTCCGGCCCTCCCGATCGGGAGGGCCGGAGAGCCCCGCTCAGGCGGGATGGAAGTCTTTCTGAAGGAGCACCCCATGTCCGATCCGATGGAGCCCGGCACCGTCGAGCGCATCCGCACCGATGAGCAGCCGACCCCGAACGAGCAGAGCCGACGCGAGTCCGCCCGCCGCGACGGGAAGCCGTCCGAGCCCGAGTCGACCGAGAGCCGGGTCGCGACCGTCGCCGGCGAGAGCGCCCAGCGCGTGTCCGGCGTCCACCACCTCGGCGGAGCCGTCGCCCGTGGCCTCGACCGCGCCTCCCGCCGCGTGCTGGGCACCAGCACCGTCCCCGGAGTCACGGTCTCGAAGGCCGACGGCGTCACCACCGTCGACATCGACCTCGTCGTCGAGTACCCCCACCCCGTCCGCGAGGTCCTGGACGCCGTGCGCGATCAGGTGCAACGCGTGGCGGAGCCGGTCGCCGGCGGCCACGTCGTCGTCAACGTCGAGGCGACCGACGTCCACGGCCCGTTCGACCCGATCGAGAAGCCGGAGGAGGACGAGGAGCCGCTCGTCGACACCGCCAAGCGTGCCGCGTCCGACGCCCGCACCTCCGCCGTGGAGGCCGCCGGGAACGCCCGCGACGCCGTCTCCGGTGCCGTCGACTCCGCCCGCGGACGTCTGGCGGACGCCGCCGACGACGCCGCTGACGCGATGGACCGCGCGGCCGACGAGCGCGACGAGCGCGCAGCCGCCCAGAAGACGGCCGACGACGAGCGCGCCGCCGAGCGCGACGAGGACGACCCCCGCGTCGAGACGCACGCGGCCCCGGCCGTCGTCGAGACCGCGGAGTTCGTGGTCCGCGTCCAGGTCGAGCCGGTCGACGACGACGGCGACCCCCGCACCGCGACCGTCGAGGTCGCTCCTGCGGAGGAGTCCGAGCACGTCGAGCGCGACGAGGCCGCGGCCGATCGCGACGCCGCGTCCGACGACGCCCACCGCTCCGAGGACGACCGCGCGTCGTCCGCCGCCGGTCGGGAGTAGTCCCGTGCGCACCCGCTCGTACGGCGCGCGACGCAAGCCGCGCGCGGCCTGGATCGCGCTCGGCACGGGCGTCGTGCTCTCGTTCGTGGTCGTCGTCGCCGTGCTGCTGCCCGTCCTCGGGCTGATCGGCGCGGCCGACGGCACCACGGCCGGGGCGCTCGACGTCCCGGTCGGCGCGATCGTCCTCTCGATCGTCCTCAGCTACGCGGTCGGCCTGGCCTGCCTCGCCGTCGCGTTCCTCTCCCGCAACGCGGCCCTCGCCTGGGTCGCCGCAGTGGCCGCCGTCATCGCGACGCTCATCGGCTCGATCTGGCCGCTCGTCGCGACCGGGTTCGCCAGCGTCGACCAGGCGAAGGACGTCATCCCCTTCATCCAGGACCTGATCGCCCGGGTCCGGGGGTAGCGTCGGGGCGATGAGCTCCGACTACCTCCGCGCCTACGACGACCAGCTCCGCTCCGACGCCGAGACCCCGAGCGCCGTCTCCGTGACGCGCGAGGGGCCTCTGCGTCTGGTGACCTTCGCCGGCGGACGCGGCTTCGTCACCTACCGCGACCTCGCCGGCGCCTCCTCCGCGGAGATCGCCCGCCTGGTCGCCGCGGCCTGCGCGCACTTCGACGCCGATCCCGGCATCACCCGCGTCGAGTGGAAGACCCGCGGCCACGACGAGGCCCCCGGCCTGCACGACGCGCTCGTCGCGAACGGTTTCGCGCCGGACGAGGCCGAATCGATCATGATCGGCCCGGTCGAGGCGCTGCTCTCGGACCGGCCGGTCCCGGAGGGGGTCGTGCTGCGGCGGGTCGTCGACGAGCCGGACGTCCGCGCGTTCAGCGCCATGATCGACGCCGCCTTCGAGGAGGAGGTCGACGTGTCGATCGCCGATTCGCTCGTCGCCCGCCTGGCGCGCGGCGACGGCATGGAGCTGTGGGTCGCCGAGGTCGACGGGCGCATGGCGTCCGGCGGCCGGCTCGAGCCCGTCCCGGGCACCGCCTTCGCCGGCATCTGGGGCGGAGCGACGCTGCCGGAGTACCGCGGACGCGGGCTCTACGGCCTGGTCACGGCCGCCCGCGCCGCCTCCGCTCGAGCCCTCGGGAAGACCCTCGTGCACAGCGACTCGACCGAGTACTCGCGGCCCATCCTCGAGCGCGCAGGCCTCGTGCGGGTGTCGACGACGACTCCGTACCGTCGGCGCCGTCCGTAGTCCGCGCTCCGTGGGTTCGCGGGGATCCCGAGACGCGCGCTGAGCGCGCTACTCGATCAGCACGGCGGGGACCCTTGCTGGTCGAGTAGCGGCGCAACGGCGGATCGAGACCCGCCCCTTCGAGCGTGGGGGATCTCGATACGCGCGCTACTCGATCAGCGTGGAGGCCGGGTGAGACCCGCCCGATCGTGCGCGCGCTGCTCCGATCAGCTCGGGGACGTGATCTCGAGCGCGATGTTGTCGGGGTCGCGGAACTCGAGGAGGCTCATGCCGCCGGCGTCCTTGATCGGCTCGTGGGCGATGCCGAGGTCGTCGAGCACGGCCGCGGCCGCCTTCAGCGCGTCGAGGTCGGGGACGGTGAAGCTGACGTGGTCGAGCCCGACCCGGTCCTCGTCGAAGCGGTCGTCGCCGGGCGCGACGGGGCGCAGGCCGAGCAGTCCGCCCGGGAACTGGTAGATCACGCCGCCGAACACGAACGCCAGCTGCTCCTTCTCCTCCGGCGACGCGTCGGCCGGCGGCGCCTCGAAGGCGACGTCGAAGCCGAAGACGGAGTCGTAGAAGGGGCGCGAGACGGCGATGTCGCGGACGGTGAGTCGGACGTGGTTGTAGTCGACAGCGGGGATCGGCACAGGGGTTCCTCTCGGCGGGGCGGGCGGAGTGCCCGTCTCCAGTTGTTCGGAGGCGGCGGGCCGCCGGTTCGGGGCTGGCGCCGCCTCCGAGGATCGGGTAGCGCGTCAGTCCAGCTCGGTCGGGCGCGCCGGCTCGGCCAGCAGGGCGCGCGCCGCCATCCCGATCACCGCGCTGTAGGTGGGGTAGGCGAAGCGGACGTTCGCGAGGGTCGCGAGGTCGACTCCGGCCGCCATCGCCGTGGTCACCGACTGCACGACCTCGATCGCGTTCTCGCCGACCGCGTGCGCGCCGAGCAGCAGCTCGCGGCGCCGGTCGGCGATCAGCGTGAGGAACCCGTTCTCGCGGTCGTCGATGACGGCGCGGTCCAGGTGCGAGAACGGCACCGAGGCGACGACGCACTGCGGGTCGCGCTCGCGGGCCTGCTCCTGCGTGAAGCCGACGCCCGCGTAGTCAGGGTCCGTGAATCCGCCCGCGGGCAGGAGGAACTGAGGCGTGCGCCGGTTCGCGCCGAGCACCGCGTTCTCGGCGGCGGCCTCCGCCTCGAACTGCGCCGCCTGCACGAGCATGTCGCGCCCGTTCGCGTCGCCGACCGCGAAGATGTGCGGCACCACCGTGCGGAAGTACTGATCGGCGGGGATCGCCGAGCGGACGACCTCGATGCCCGCGTTCTCGAGTCCGAGGTCCTCGACGTCGGCGGGCCAGCCGGTGGCCATGATCACCACGTCGACCTCGGCCGTGCGGTCCTCGCCGCCCTCGCGCCACGCGATCGCGAGCGAGCCGTCGTCCTGCCGCTCGATGCCCGACACCGTCTCGATCCCGGTGCGGACGCGGACGCCCTGGCGCTCGAAAGCGGCGCCGACGTGCTCGGAGATGCTGGAGTCGGAGGTCATCAGGATCCGCGGGGCGACGTCGAGGAGCGTCACCTCCGAGCCGAAGGCGTTGAAGACGGTGACGAGCTGGGCGCCCGTGTTGCCGCCGCCGATCACGGCGACGCGGCGCGGCAGCTCGGTCAGCCCGAGCACGTCCTCCGGCACGGTCGCGAGCTCGGCGCCCGGGATCGGCAGCCGCCGCGAGTGCCCGCCGACGCAGACCATGATCGAGCGCGCGCGGATCCGCCGCCCGCTGTCGAGCACGAAGGTGCTCTCGTCGACGAAGCGGGCGCGGCCCTCGTGGATCAGGTCGACCCCCGCCTCCTCGAACCGCTGCGCCTCGCGCTTGATCGAGCGCACCAGGTCGACGCGCTCGTGCACGTGGCGCACGGTCGCGGCCCAGTCGAGGACGGGAGTGCCGATCTCGATACCGTAGTCGCCGGCGGAGCGGGTCTCGCGCATCATCCGCGCCGTCTTCGCCAGGACGCGGGTGGGCACGCAGCCGGTGTTGACGCAGGTGCCGCCGACGCGCGCGGCCTCGAGCACGACCACGCGCGCTCCCAGCTCCGCGGCGCGGAGGGCGGCGGCCGTCCCCGCGGGTCCTGCACCGATGACGGCGACGTCGTACTCGGCCTGCTCGGGAGTGCTGTCGGGCACGGTGACCTCCGGTTCTGGGTGTGCTCCGATCCTGCCGCTCCGCGCCCCGCTGCACCCGGCCTTGACAGCCCGCCCGCGGACCGGCGTCGCGGGCGTCCCGACGCTGAACATCGGCCGAGGACGGTTGCCCGGCGGGCGCCCGGCACGGTGGGATGACCGGGTGGGCTGCGGCGGGGGACTCGGGCGGAAGGCGCTCCGATGAGCGCCCGCACCTTCGGGGTGGAGGAGGAGTACCTCCTCGTCGACGCCGGCACGTTCCTCCCGACGCCTGCGGCGCCGCTGCTGCTCGGCTCCGTCCGCGGCTCCGCGGCGGTCGCCCTGGCCGCCGAGCTCAAGGCGGAGCAGATCGAGGCGGTCGGCTCGCCCGCCCGCACGCACGACGCGCTGCTGGCCGGACTGCGCGAGGGCCGCCGCCTGGCCGACGACTCCGCCCGCGAGGTCGGTGCCCGCGCCGTCGCGGTCGCGACCAGCCCCGCCGCGTTCGAGCCGCACCTCTCGGCCGACGAGCGCTACGACCGGATGGCCGAGCGCTTCGGCCTCGTCGCCCGCGAGCAGTTCACCTGCGGCCTGCACGTCCATGTCGGGATCGGGTCGCCGGAGGAGGGGATCGCGGTCCTCGACCGGCTGCGCGGCTGGCTGCCCGCCCTCCTCGCCCTGAGCACCAACTCCCCGCTGAGCGCCGGTGTCGACACCGGGTTCGCCAGCTGGCGCTACCAGTCGTGGGGGCGCTGGCCCACCGCCGGCCCGGTCGGCATCTGGGGCGACGTCGAGCAGTACCGGAGCGTCGTCGCCTCCCTCACCTCCTGCGGCGTGCTGCTGGACGAGGGCATGCTCTACTTCGACGCCCGTCTCTCCCGTGCGCACCCGACCGTCGAGGTGCGCATCGCCGACGTCCCGCTGCACGCCGAGGACTCGGCGCTGATCGCCGTCCTGATCCGGGCGCTCGCCGAGACGGCCGTGCGCGACGCGGGCGCCGGGGTTCCGCCCGTGCCGCTGCCGACTCCGGTGATCGCCGTCTCCTCGTGGCTGGCGAGCCGCCACGGCACGACCGGCGACCTCATCGATCCGGTCGACGGCTGCCCGGCCCCCGCCTCCGCGGTACTGGCGCGCCTGCTCGACCACGCGGGTCGGGCGCTGGCGGAGTCGGGCAACGAGGAGGTCGCGGCGTGCGGCGTCGAGCGGGTCCTGGCGCGGGGCACGGGCGCCGAGCGGCAGCGCGCGGTGTGGGAGCGGACGGCGTCCGCGGCCGAGGTGATCGCGGACGCGGCGGAGGCGACGCGCGCCTAGAGGCTCGCTGGTCGCAGGCTCACGGCTCGCTGGTCGCGGGCTCGGCGGTTCAGGGCTCGCTGGTCGCGGGGTCCGCCGACCCGGACTCCACCGACCCGGACTCCACCGTTCCGGACTCCGCCGCCTCGGGCTGCGGCGACTCCGGCACCAGCTGGTAGCCGCCCTCGATCGTCCCGTCCGGGCGGAGCAGGATCTGCGTGTACACCGGGGCGCCGCTGCGGAGCGTCGTGCCGCTGACCCGGAGGGGCTCCCCGGCGAAGAACGCCTCCGAGCCGGTGCAGCCGGCGAAGAAGGACGCGTCCGGGCGCTGCACGGCGAGGCACACCGTGGTGCCGTTCGGCTCGGTGATCAGCAGGCGGTCGTTCTCGGCGGTGTCGAACCCGGAGCCGTAGACCGTGGCCTCCCCGGCGAGCAGGGCGAGGCCCGGCGGGACGTCGGTGGTCGGCTCCCAGCCCTCGACGAGCGCGGCGAAGCGGTCGGCGGGATCCGCGGAGGCGGTCGGCGGGGCGACGGGGTCCGCGGGCGGAGGGAGGAGGAGCGCGGTGGAGACGATCGCGCCGACCGCGGCTCCGCCGACGATCGCGGCGGCGAGCACGAGGCGGCGGCGGCGGGGGTGCGGCGTCCGCGGGGCCGGCCGGTCGGGGTGCTCGGCGGGCGACTCCGGAGTCCCGGAGCCGGCGGTCGCCGACAGCGGGAGCGCGGTCGCGGGCAGGGGGAGAAGCGAGTCGGTCGCCGTCCAGGGATGCGCCGCGCCCGGCTGTGCCACGGACGGCGCGGCGCCGGTCTGCGCGCCGGACCCCGTCACTCCGGGAGGAGCGTCCTCCGCCTCCAGCTCGCCGAGCCGTCGCAGCGCCTCGCGCCGCTCGTCCCGGTCGGCGCCGTCGTCGCGGGGTCGGGCCGACAGGATCCGCTCGAGATCCCTGCGCTCGTCGTCCTCAGCCTGCACTCCGTCAGTATGGCGGCGCCGGACACGGGAACGGCCCGCGACCTCCGGGACTCCGCCTTCTCAGCGGTGTCCCGGTGGCCGCGGGCCGTTCCGGTGCGGGCGTCAGCCCGACGGGTTCTCGACCGGGTCGCCCTCGGGGTCGGTGGCCGTCTCGGGGTCGACGTGCTCGGGGTCGGTGGTCTGCGGGTCCTCGGGAGTGTTCTTCTCGGTCATCGGATCCTCCTTGTCGCTGGATGCGGAACGTGCGGACAGATTCCACGCTACGGCGGGAGCTCCGTGGAGCGCGCCCGGTTGACTCCGCCGCCCGGTGTCCGGAACCGAGGTCAGGAGCGGCGGATCCGCCCGAGCGGCCCGTCACGCTGCTTCCGGCCTCGGCTCCGGACGCCGCTCGCCTCAGCCGGCCCCTTCACCCGTGGCAGCCGTGGGCCTCCACCGCAAGGCCTGGCAGCGCTCTGTCGCGATTCGTACGCTGAATCCATCGAGCCGAGGAGCAGCAGCGCCACATGATCCGCACCACCGTCACCATCGAGGGCAAGACCTACGGGCTGTCCCAGGGGACCGACGTCGCCGAGCTGAAGCGGTCGGCGACCGAGGCGACGCAGGCCGGAGGAGGCCTCGTCGACTTCGTGATCGTGGGCAACCGCCAGGTCAGCGTCCTGATCTCGACGGGTGTTCCGGTGATCTTCGAGGAGCTCGAGGTGCCGGACGACGACCGCGACACCGGTGACGTCCACCAGCCGTGGGACGACATCGACTACCTCGACTGACCCCGTCCTCCCGGTCGTGCCGAGTCGCGGCCGGGTCCCAGACGCCTGAGGGGCGCCGCCGGCTGGACCCGGCGTCTCTCGGGCACCTCGTGCCGCGCTACTCCGCGGACTCGCTCTCGGCCAGCTCGCCCTCGACCAGCGTGCGGGCGGCCGAGGCGAGGGCCGAGCGGATGCGCTCCGCCGGCTCCTGCAGCATCGCCGCGATCGCGTCGACGTCGTGGCCGCCGGTGTGCCGGAGCAGCCAGGCCTGGCGCTCGAGCGTCGGCAGGGCGTGCAGGCGGCGGTGGAAGCCCGAGCGCAGCAGGTCGTCCTCGCGGATCGCCGGCGGGGCCTGCTCGGCGCGCTCCATCGCGGAGCCGCCGCGCTGCACGCTCGCGCGTCCGACCTCGGAGCGCATCAGGTCGAGGGCGCCCGTGTCGTCGAGTCCCTGCGGCCGTCCGCTGCGGACGGTGACCGCCGCGTGGCGGAGGGCGGCGCTCGCCGCGGAGTCCGACAGCGTGAGGCGGTAGGCGTACGCGTAGAGGCCGAAGGCGCGGTTCTCGAGGGCGCGGCCGGCGAGCAGCTCGCCCTGCTGCTGCGACTGCGTCATGCCGACGGCGGCGACGGGTCTGTCGTAGGTGGTCACGGTGACTCCTCGGCTCCGCGCGCTCCCGGTCGGGAAACGCGTCGGAGGCGATGCTAGGGAGTCGAGAACGATCGTTCTACCCTTGACATTTCAGAATCTTTTTCTATACATGCGCATGGAAGCGCTTTCCCGACAACCGTCCTGGAAAGTGGAAGCGCTCTCACTCCCGCGCCGAGAGGATGCAGAACTCGTTGCCCTCCGGGTCGGCGAGCACGACCCAGGACTGCTCGCCCTGCCCGACGTCGGACCGCGTCGCCCCCAGGCCGACCAGCCGCGCGACCTCCGCCTCCTGGTCGTCCGGCACGAAATCCAGGTGCAGGCGGTTCTTCACGGTCTTGCGCTCGGGTACGTCGAGGAAGAGGAGGCTCGGCCCGCGGCCCGACGGGGCGAGCAGCTCGATACCGTCCTCGTCCTCGTCCACGACGTCCCAGCCGAGCGCCTCCTGCCACCAGTGCCCGAGGGTCCGGAAGTCGGTGCAGTCGACGATGATCTCTTCGAGTCGGAGGGCCATGCACCGACGCTAATCGGCGCGGGGCGTGTCGGGGAAGTGCGTCCGGCGGGTCCGCGCGGCGCCGCGGCTCCGTCCGGCCGTGTCGTCCGCGGGACGGGTGCCCGTGCCGGTTCGGCACGACGGCTGGCGGCCGGAGCGGCGGCGCGGCATCCTCGACGCGGGTGCCCCTGCGCCCGGGGACGAGGAGCAGCATGAGCACCGCACGCGAGCAGTGGGAGGCGCGCTACGCCGACTCCGATCGGATCTGGTCGGGCCGGCCGAACGCGACGCTGGTCGGGCTGGTCGGCTCGCTGCCGCCGGGCCGCGCCCTCGACCTCGGCGCCGGCGAGGGGGCGGACGCGCTGTGGCTGGCGTCGCTCGGCTGGAGCGTGACCGGGCTCGACCTCTCCGAGACGGCGCTGGGCCGGGCGCGCGCGGCCGCGGCCGAGCGGGGCGCCGACGTGGACTTCGTGCAGGCCGACCTCGCCGAGGACTGGCCGGTCGTGGGGGAGTTCGATCTGGTGACGGCGAGCTTCCTGCACTCGATGGCCGAGTTCCCGCGGATCGACGTGCTGCGGCGGGCGGCCTCCGTCGTCGCTCCCGGCGGCCGCCTCGCCGTCGTCTCGCACGCCGCACCCCCGCCGTGGGCGAGCGGCGACGACCACCGCCACCGAGCGATGCACCTCGTCGGCCCCGAGGAGGAGCTCGCCGAGCTGGCCCTCGACCCCGCCGAATGGACCGCGGAGCTCGTCGAGACGAGGGAGCGCGCCGTGACCGCTCCCGACGGCACGGCAGCCGTGCTCCTGGACGGCGTGATGCTCCTGCAGCGACGCGGCTGAGCAGGCGCCGCTCGAGGACCCGCGGCCGGGCTAGCGTGGTCCGCGACCCCGACCCCGCAGGAGGCGCCGATGCCGCTCGATCCGTATCTCGCCGCCCGGCTGCCCCTCCTGGCCGGCCTCGCGTATCCGCTCGACGCCGAGCAGGCCGCCCGCATGGCCGCGTTCGAGGAGGATCCGGGGCCCTGGTGGCTGCCCGAGGGGATCGACGTCGTCACGGAGACCGCGTCCGGCCCGCACGGACCGGTCCCGCTGCGCGTGTACTCGCCCGCCGCGCCCGAGCGCGCTCTGCTCTGGGTGCACGGAGGAGGGTTCGCCGCCGGGAGCGTCGACATGCGCGAGTCGCACGTCGTCGCGGCGGAGCTCGCGCACCGGGCGCGGGCCCGGGTCGTCTCCGTCGACTACCGGCTCGCCGGCCCCGACGTCCGCTACCCCGTCCCGCTCGACGACGTGCACGCCGCCTGGCGGCACCTCCGCAGCACGGAGTCCGGATCCACGCCCGTCGCGATCGGCGGCGCGAGCGCGGGAGCGGCCCTGGCCCTCGGCGCGGTCCTCCGCGAGCGCGACGCCGGTGCGCGGCTGCCGGAGCACGTGCTCCTGGCCTACCCCTTCGCCCACTTCCCCAACCCCGCCGTCGACGACGCGATCGCGGCCGAGCTGCGCGAGCTGCCGCCGGTCCTCCGCTTCCCTCCGTCGAGCATCGAGGGCATGGTGCGCACCTACCTCGGGCGGATCTCCGACCTCCCCGTCGAGGCGCTGCCCGGCTCCGCGCCGCTGGCGGGTCTGCCTCCGGTCACGGTCCTCGTGAACGAGTACGACGAGCTGCGGGGGTCAGCGGAGCTGCTCCTGCGCCAGCTCGCGGAGGCGGGCGTCGCCGTGACCGGGCACCTGGCCGCCGGCATGCCCCACGGGCACCTCAACCGGACGCCGGCGCTGCCCGAGGTCGACCGCTCGCTGCACCTCTTCGCCGCCCAGCTGCGCGCGATGGGCTGAGGCGCTCTGCCCCGTCCCGTCCCGCTCTGCCCCGCTCAGCTCAGGCGCGGTCCGCACCGTCCCGCTCAGGCGCGGTCGTGCAGGGTGACGTGGTACCCGTCCGGGTCGGCGAAGGTGAAGGTGCGCCCGAACGGGCCGTCGATCGGAGCCGCGACGACGGCGAGCCCGTCGGCGACGAGCGCGTCGTGGATCTCCTGCACGCCGGTCGCGTGCAGCCAGATCGCGGCGCCCACACCGGGGCGGGAGGCGGAGTCGAGGTCGGTGCCGGGCGCGAGGTCGCGCAGGGCGAAGGCGATCGGAGTCGTCGCGAAGACGACGGCGTGCGGCGGGCCGGCGGGCGAGCGGACCAGGCCGAGGTACTGCTCGTAGAACGCCTGGGACGCCGCGAGGTCGCGGACCTGGAGCGAGACGAAGTCGGGGCCGGTGACGGGCATGGGGTTCCTCCTCGGTTGTGTCAGCTTTCTGACACACCGGAGCGTATGTCAGGATACTGACATGAGTCAAGACGGCATCGACCTCGAGACCTCGCTCGGCTACCTCCTCAAGGAGGCGTCGAGCGCCCTGCGCGCGGCGATGGAGGCCGTGCTCCGCCCGCTCGGGATGACGGTCACCCACTACTCCTGCCTCGAGCTCCTCGCCCAGCGGCCGGGCCTCTCGAACTCGGAGCTCGCGCGGGGCGCCTTCGTCACCCGGCAGTCGATGAACGTCCTGCTGCAGACTCTGGAGCGCGACGGCGTCGTCACCCGCCCCGACGCGGCTCCGGTCGGAAAGGTGCTCCCCGCCCGGCTCACCGAGCGCGGACGCCGCAGCCTCGCCGAGGCGTCCGCCGCCGTCCGCGGGGTGGAGCTGCGGATGCTGGAGGGGCTCGCGGAGGAGGAGCGGCAGGCGGCGGCGCGCCTGCTCCGCGGGATGATCCGGTCGCTGCGGGTGGACGACCGCACTTGAGGGGGCCGGCGATACGGCGTACGGGATCTTTGTCGGCGTGTTCGCGGGCGCTCTGGTGTTCCCGATCGTTCGCGGCGATGATCAGCCAGGACACAGGTGTCAGCAGAGACATTCGGAGCACCCCCTTGAGTGCGGAGAACGCTTGAACGGCGCACGCGAGAACCGCCGAGGTCTCTCCCTCTTCGTCACCGTCTCGAACGAGCCGTCCGCCGACACTCTCGCGCTCGCTGCTTCCTGCCCGCGAAGGATGCGGTGGGCGCACGGGCGTCTTCGACCGCTTGTTCGATACTGATCGCCTGGGGACGGCTGCTCTCACTAGAGTCGTGGCGTGGGACGCGAGCTGCAGCTGGGTGAGGCTCTTGCGCGGGTGGAGGCTCTCGGATCGTCGCTGGTGCGGCTCACCAGTGAGCAGGCCGTCAGGGCTGAGATCCAGTCGACCGCTCAAGAACTCTGGTCACAGCTCGCCCCTCGCGATCGTGCCGCGCATCGGAAACTCGGCGCGAGGGAACTGGTAGAAGCGGCGGTCGCGTCCTGGAAGACGAACAGTCGACTCGTGGCGCTGTCGTTGCTCCGGCAACCGGTGCGTCAAGGTCCGCCTCCGCTCAGTTTCGTGGGGATGTCGGATTCCGAGGCGAGGAGTCACCTCGGGGAGCGTCACCGCGAGAAGGAGCGATCTGCCGAGGTTGTTCCGCGACCGCCCAAGCTCTTGATCATGTCCGCTGGGGAGAAACTGGCCTTCGGCTCGTTGGTCGAACCCACGACCCCGCCGAGGTCGGATGGACCGGTCTGGCACCGCGGTCCGGACTCAGGACCCGGCGGCAACTACGGCTATCCGCGGAGTCTGGCAGCATCCACGAACCAGGACCGGCCTTGGAGAGAGGCTGAGCGGGAGGTCTGGCGCTGGCTGATCCGCCAAGGCGTTGCACGTGCCCGGTTGGGACGCGGATCCAGGGACGGAGGGATCGATATCGAGTCCGTCGATCTCATCGTGCAGGTGAAGTATCAGACGCGACCGATTTCCGAACCCGCGGTGCGAGATCTGTGCGGTGCATCGATGATCGATCAGAAAAAACCAGTCATTGTTTCCAAGTCCGGCTTCACCAGGTCTGCTTTCGCGTTTGCAGATCGGTCGGGAACCGCACTCTTCCGCTACGAGCCGGATTCACCCGAACCGATGAATGCCCATGCGAAGACCCTTCTGATCCGTCTAGGTGAGAGAGCTGTGCAGTGATGGTCGCTGAGTTCGCGAGGCACGGCTATCCAAGGTTCTCCGGATCTCCGGGCTGATGCGTCCTGAGGCCGCGCTGTTCCGCCGTCTGTAGGAACGGGCGCCGCGCGCTCGCCGGTACGGTCGCGCTCATGGCAGCAGGAGGAGCGGTGCGCCCGCTCGACGTCGGGATCGTCGGCGGCTCGATCGGCGGACTGTTCGCCGCGGCCCTGCTCGTCCGCGACGGGCACCGCGTGACGGTGCTCGAGCGGTCGGCGACGGGGCTGTCGCGGCGGGGAGCTGGGTTGGTGGCCCAGCAGGACCTGATCGACCTCCTGCACGCGATAGGCCGCGACGACGAGGCGCGGGTCGGCGTCGTCGCGCACGAGCGGATCACCCTCGACCGCTCCGGGCGCGTGATCGGCCGCGACCCCTCCCCGCAGACGCAGGTGTCGTGGGACCACCTCTACGACACGCTCCGCTCGCGGCTCCCCGCCGACCGCTACCTCCTCGGCCACGCCGTCGCCGAGGTGCGCCCCTCGACCGGGACGGACCCGGTCGTCGTCGAGCTGCGCGACGGGAGCGGCCTGGAGTTCGACGTCGTCATCGGAGCCGACGGCCTCGGATCCGTCGTGCGCGCGGCGGTCGCGCCCGAGGCGCCGGGGAACCGCTATGTCGGCTACTCGACCTGGCGCGGGCTGATCCCGGAGTCGGCGCTCCCCGCCGAGGCCGCGGCGACTCTGCTCGGACGCTTCGCCTTCTACACCGCGCCCGGCGAGCACATGCTCGGATACCTCGTCCCCGGACCCGCCGGCGAGGTGGAGCCCGGCCGACGGCGCTACAACTGGGTCTGGTACCGGCCCCTCTCCGAGGACGCCCTCCGCGGAGTGATGACGGCGTCCGGCCGTCCACCGGAGAGCGTGTCCCTCGCGCCCGGCGACCTCGCTCCCGATCTCCGCCGCCGGCTCGAGGAGGACGCGGTCGACCGCCTGCCGCCGCCCTTCGCGGCTGCCGTCCTGGCCGAGTCGCAGCCCTTCCTGCAGGCGATCGTCGACTACGTCCCGCCGCGGACGGTCCGCGGCCGGGTCGCCCTCCTCGGTGACGCCGCCGTGACGGTGCGGCCGCACACGGCCATGGGCGCGGCCAAGGCGGCGGGCGACGCGCTGGCCCTCGCCGCCTCCCTCGCGCGGCACCCGGTCGACGAGGCGCTCCAGCGCTACGAGGCCGAGCGGCTCCCCGTCGGCCGCGCTATCGCCGAGTACGGCAGGCGCGTGGGCCGCTCGATCCCGCTGCTGTCCGAGTGACCGCAGCAGCATGCGCCCGGCCGAACCCGGATCGACGGCGCGAGCCGATCCTCGGTCGGAGCGGACATGGCTCGCGCTCGCCCTTCAGCGTGCAGGGTCCGATGCGCTGCCCGGCGGCGACTCGAAGGGAAGCTGGAACGGGGGTTCGCAGCATCGCATGGTCGCCACCACGTGGCGCCGGCGCGGACGATTGCAGTCGATAGCGATGAATTAGGTTTCGGCTAGAGGTGACTATCATCGGCTAGATGTTGCCTGAGCAGAACCCCTACAGCCCTGGATCCGGTCGGCGGCCGCCCGAGCTCGTTGGTCGGACTGGCGAGCTCGAAGCGTTCGACACGATCCGCGCTCGTGTCACGCATGGAATGAGCGATCGCGGCATCGTCCTCACGGGCCTCCGCGGCGTCGGCAAGACGGTGCTGTTGAACGAGATGCACCGCATGGCGGAGTCGTTCGAGTGGCTCACGGTGCGCCTCGAGGCGCGTCGGGATGAAGGCGGCGCGCGGGCCGTACGGCGTGCCCTGGCTCGAGAGCTCGTCGTGTCCGCTCGCAAGCTCACCCGCTCGAAGCCGACGGCGCTGATGCGAGAAGCGCTCGGCACGATCTCCTCGTTCAATGCGAAGGTCGGTGCAACGGGGATCGAACTCGGAGTCGCACTCAACGACGGACGTGCCGACTCCGGCGACGCTGAAGTCGACCTCCTCGAGCTCGTCGAAGACGTTTCCACCGCTCTGGGGGAGCGTCGTCGTGCCTTCGGTGTGTTCGTCGATGAGATGCAGGACCTCGATGCGGAGACGATGGGTGCGCTCATCGCCGCTCAGCATGCGGCGAACCAGCGGGAGTGGCCGTTCTACATCATCGCCGCCGGCCTCCCGAATCTCCCCCGTGTCCTCACGGAGACGCGTTCGTACGCCGAGCGCCTCTTCAACTATCGACAGATAGGCACCTTCTCTCGCGATGATGCGGCGCACGCTCTCCGAGAGCCCGCGGAGCGGCTCGGCGCTGAGTTCGCTCCCGATGCGCTCGAGATTCTCCTCGAAGCCGCAGGCGGCTACCCGTACTTCATTCAGGAGTACGGGCAGGCCGCATGGAACCTCTCCAGTCGTCTTGTCACTCTGGCCGACGCCACGGCAGCAGTGCAGTACGGGACCGAACAGCTCGATGCCGGATTCTTCCGCTCACGATGGCAGCGAGCCACGCGCTCAGAGCGACGAATGCTCCGCGCCATGGCAGCCGACGGTGAGGGACCCTCCTCCACCGCTCTCGTCACGCAGCGAATGGGTATCCCGACAACCAGCCTCGGGCCCTACCGTGCCGCGCTCATCAGCAAAGGACTGGTCTACTCACCCGAGCACGGCCAGATCGCCTTCACGGTCCCCGGCATGGCTGGATACGTCGACCGCCACCACGAGGACCTCGACGACGGGAGCCCGAGCGTCTGAAGTCGAACAGACGTCTCCTCTCTCAAGGGCTCGGAGTCCGGTCGCGTACGGGACGTCGCAGAACAGTAGGCCTGGGGAGGCATCAAGACGGAGAACCAGGGACGGCCCTGATCTTCCGGCTGGTCTCCTCAGGTGAGCCGAGGTCCGTGCTCGTCACGAGTTCATCCGCCGCCCCCGCCTGGCCGCTCCCCGCCGTCCGCCGCGCGTCCCTTGCTCCTCGACCGCGGAGACGGCACCCTCGGGTGACGGCCCACGGCGAAGGAGACGCATGGACGACGACGGACTCCTGGCTGCGCTGCTGCGGGGACGGCCGGCGACGCTGGCCGACGCGGCGGAGCTGACCCACATCGACGAGGCCGAGGTCGCTGCGGCGATCGAGCGGCTCCGCGGCCGGGGGCTCATGGGCGGCGAGGGCGAGCAGCTCGACTTCCCGGCGCCGATGGAGTGGGCGGCCGCGGCCATCGCCCGGCACACGGAGTCGGCGCGGCGGGCGGGCAGGGAGTCCCTGGACGGGATCGAGCGCGTCGTCGCGGGCCTGCCGATGCTGCTCGGCGCCTGGCGGGTCGGCGAGGACACGTCGGATCCCGTGCCGACCCTCCTCCGCCACGGGCCGCACGCGTCCGAGGACCTCTGGTTCGACCTGGTGCGCCGCGACTCCGGCTCGCTCGTGGCGGTGCTCCCGAACGTGGAGCGGTTCCTCGACCCGCCGACGGAGCGGGCGATCCGCTTCGGGCACGCGCTCGCGGCGAAGGACCGGGTACGGGTCATCATGCCGGCCGCCGGCGCGCGCGACCCGCGGGTGCTCGCGCGGGTGGAGGCGTACCAGGCGGCGGGCGTCGAGTACCGGCTCCTCGAGAGTCCACCGAGCTGGTTCTGGGTCGACGGCGACCACCTCGCCGTCCCGTTCGAGTGGGGCGAGACGAAGCCGACCAGCGTGCTCGGCGTGCGCCATGCGGCGCTGGCGGGGCTGGTCGAGTCGTACTTCGAGGTGCTGTGGCGGCAGGCCGCTCCGATCGGAGCCGTCGACCAGAGCTGGCTGCCGCTGCTCCGGCTGATGCGCCAGGGCGTCACGCTCGAGACCGCGTCGCACCGGCTCGGCATGAATCCTCGGACCGGCCGCCGCCGCGTGGCCGCAGCGATGGAGCACTACGGAGTGGCGACGCTCTTCGCGCTCGGCACGGCGTGGGCGGCGGACTCGCGCACCCGCGACGGCGACGCCGGTGCCGGAGAGCCGGTGCTCGATGATCCGGAGGCGCTCGAGCCGGGAGCGCTGGACGACGGCGAGATCGACCTCGCCGAGACGGTGCCGCGCGATTGAGCTCCCGCGGGACCGAGCCGTGCGGCCGACCCCTCGACGCCTTCGGGTGGCACTGAGGAGTCGGCCGATGCGCCCGCCCGGGCACCTCTCCAGTGTCGGGACGTGACCACGGCGGGGACAAGAGCCTGTAGCGGACACGTCCGCAAGAGGACACCGCACCCGGGAGCGGATCGTCGGCGCTGCCGCTCCGGGGTGGGCGCGTGCCAGGCTTGCCGCATGGATCTCGAGGTGCGGCCGGGGCTCGTCGTCCCCGCATCGGAGCTGCAGTGGCGGTTCTCGCGCTCCTCCGGGCCCGGCGGGCAGCACGTGAACACCTCCGACAGCCGCGTGCAGCTCACCTGGAGCGTCGAGGAGTCGACGGCCCTCTCGGACGAGCAGCGCTCGCGCCTGCTCGAGCGCCTCGGGCGGCGGCTCGTCTCCGGGGCGGTCACCGTCACGGTGGCGCAGGAGCGCTCGCAGCTGCGCAACCGCGAGACGGCCCTCGAGCTGCTCCGCGGGATCATCACCGCGGCCCTCGCGCCTCCCTCCGCCCCGCGGCGCCCGACCCGGCCCACGCGCGGCTCCACCCGCCGGCGGCTCGCCGCGAAGCAGCAGCGCTCCGAGACGAAGCGGCAGCGCCGCCGGCCGCCCGGCGACTGAGCGGAGTCGCAGGGTCCGCCCGGTGGGTGCTCCAGGCCGCGGTATCCCGGTCGCGCCGGACCCGGCTCAGGGAGTGAAGAACGCCTCGATCGCCGCGGTCAGGGCGACCAGGTCGTCCACGTGGGCGAGCTCGCGCGCCGAGTGCATCGAGAGCAGCGGCACTCCCACGTCGACCGTGGAGATGCCGAGCCGGGTCGCGGTCAGCGGGCCGATCGTGGATCCGCACGGCACCGAGTTGTTCGAGACGAACTCCTGGTACCCGACCCCGGCGCGCTCGCAGACGCCCGCCCACAGCGCCGCGCCGCGCGCATCCGTCGCGTAGCGCTGCGTCGCGTTGATCTTGAGCAGCGGCCCCTTCCCGGCGACCGGCTGGTTCGACGGGTCGTGCTTCTCGGAGTAGTTGGGGTGCACGGAGTGGCCGGCGTCGGCCGAGAGGCACCAGGAGGCGGCGATCGCCCGGGCGCGCTCGTCGACGCCGGCGCCGAGGGCCCTGCCGATGCGCGAGAGGACGTCCTCGAGGAACGGCCCGCTCGCTCCGGACCGGCTCGCTGAGCCGAGCTCCTCGTGGTCGAAGGCGGCGAGCACGCTGATGTGCGCGGGCGGCGCCGCGGGATCGGCGCTCGCCGCGAGGAGTGCGACGAGGCCGGCGTGCACGGAGCTGAGGTCGTCCATCCGCCCGGCGGCGAGGAACATCTCGTCGAGGCCGAAGCGGCGCGGCGCCTGCGTGTCGGCGGTGAGCAGGTCGTAGCCGGCGATGTCGGAGGCGTCGTCGAGCCCGGCGTGCGCGGCGAGCAGCTGGAGCAGGTCGACCTCGGAGGCGTCACCGATGCCGAACACGGGGACGGTGTGCTTCTGGCGGTCGAGGGTGAGTCCCTCGTTCGCCGTGCGGTCGAGGTGGATCGCGAGCTGCGGGATCCGCAGCAGCGGGCCGGTCCGGAGCAGGCGCGTCGAGCCGTCGCGGGTGACCACGCGCCCGGCCAGCTCGAGCTCGCGGTCGAGCCAGGAGTTGAGCAGCGGGCCGCCGTAGATCTCGACGCCGGCCTGCAGCCAGCCCTTCGAGCCGATCGTCGGCCGGGGCTTGAGCATGAAGCCGGGGGAGTCGGTGTGGGCGCCCAGGATGCGGAAGGGCGTGGTCGCCCCGGAGCCCTCGGGCAGGTGCCAGGCGATGATCGCGCCGTCGCGGACGACGTAGTACCGGCCGGGCCCCGCGGGCCACGCCTGCGTCTCGTCCAGCCCCGTGAATCCGGCTCCCTCGAGGCGACGTGCCGCCGCGGCGGCCGCGTGGTAGGAGGAGGGGGAGGCGGTCAGGAACTCGGCGAAGTCGGCGATGTGGTCGTCACGCGTGGTCATCCCTCCAGTGAAGCACGCGGCGCGGCCGGGACGGGGAGGGTGCCGGGGGAGCCCCTGCGGCGGCCGTCACGGCCGGGCAGGGGCACCCCGGCACGGAGGGTCAGCGCCGGGTCAGGTCGACGTCGGCCTCCGCGGCGATCGCCTTGATCAGCGCCGAGGCGTTCTCCCCGCCGAAGCCGGCGGCCATCGCCTCGTCGATGTAGTGGCGGGCCGTCGCGACGCCGGGGACGGGTGCGCCGACGCTGTCCGCGTAGGCCTGGATCAGCCCCGCGTCCTTCTGCATCAGCGCGAGGGCGAAGGACGGCGAGTAGTCGCCGGCGACAGCCTGCTCGACCCGCTGCGGGCGTCGCACTTCCCCGTTCGAGTCCGCGACGGCCGAGGACGCGGTCATCACGGACGCGGAGTTCAAGTCAGTTGCCGCGGATCTGATGAACATCCGCAGCACGATCGGGTACGTCTCGAGCAACCTCAACCAGCTCGCCCCTCGGTGGCGCCAGCGGGCGAGGGCTGATGCGCAGAAGTTGTGCGCGGGAAGAGGTGCTGAACCGCTCGTCGCCGCGTGAGGAGGGGGCGACGAGCGGTTCAGCGCTGGTCTTTCGGGTGTCGTCAGCGCACGACTCCGTCGATCTCGAAGCTGTCGAAGCTGCCGGCGAGGTACGGGTCGGGGAACTGTGACTTGCCGAGGAAGTTGCCGCTGGTGCGGCCTAGGTCCTTCGGAGCGAGCGGCATGGCGGTGTTCTGCCCGACCTGCACTCCGTTGGCGAAGATCGTTCCCGTCGTCGTGCCGTTCGTATTCGCCTTGAAGGTCACCTTGATGTCGGTCCACTGCCCAGCGGGCATCGTGAAGTTCGTCGAGATCCGTGTCTCCGCTCCATTACCGGAGGTCGTGAGGGCGAGCCCTAGCTTCCCGTCAGTCGACTTCGGCGTGAGGAACACGTACTTCTGGGTGCTGCTGCCGAAGTCGAACAGCCGGCTGAAGGTGGAGATCGAATCGACCTTCACCCTCATCGAGATGGTCAGGTCCTTCGAGCGTGACAGGATGTCCGACGGCAGCTGGGCGAAGGCCCCGTCGCTTCCGTTCAGCCGCAGCACGCTCGCCGTGCCGTCGGTGGCGGTTGCCGCCGTCCCCTTGAGCGCGAGCGCGTTGCCGTTGCCGGAGGCGTCGGGGACGGTGCCGTTCGACGATGAGTCGAAGGTGTAGGTCACCCAGTCGGCCGGGAGCGGCTGCAGGGCTTGAACGGTCACGGACACCGTGTCGGTGGTCGCAAGGACGCCGTCGCTTGCCCGGAGTGCGAACACGTAGCTGCCGGCGGTACTCACCGACGCAGACGTGCGGCGAGCAGTCGGCGACGCGAAGGTCGCGGTGGCACCGGCAGGAGCAGACTGCACGCTCCACTGCGTCGTCAGGGTTCCGTTCGGCGAGCCGAGTCCGTCGTCGGAGGCGGATCCGCTGAGCTGGATCGGATCGAGTCCGAGGGACAGCCCGGCCTGGTCGGGTCCGGCGTTGACGGTCGGCGCCGCATTCGCGCCCGGGGCGGTCGAGACCAGGTGGACGATGTACGTGCTGCCGGCGGGCGCATCGAACGGGACGCGGACCGGCGCGGGAAGCGTTCCCGCGAGAGAGGCGGGCCGGTAGACGTTGACGGTGCGCTGGCGCACGCCGTTCACGATGACCGCGTAGCTGCCCTGCGCGAGGCCGCTGACCTCCGCGATGCCGGAGTGTGCGGTGCCGGTGCGGTTGAGCATGTCCAGGCGCAGGTCGGCGCTGTTCGAGCCGACGATCGCCTGCGAGTAGGCGTCGTTCTCGAGGTCGACCGACAGCTGCTGGGTCACCAGGTTGAGGCGGCGCTGCAGGCCGTCCTTCGGGATGACGGTGGTGGAGTAGGCGTCCCGCGAGACGTCCGCTCCGTATCCGACGACTCCGAAGATCGGGTCATCGGTGACGACGTCGGCGCTGAGGGTCTGCAGGGTGCCCCACAGTCCGAGATCGCTCTCGCCGGTCATGCCCCGCCAGCCGTTGTTCAGCTTGACGTTCGCGCCTCCGCCGACCCCGAGGGTGCCGAGGTTGCCGCGCTCGGCCTGGTACGACCACGATGCGGCTCCGACGTTGGCCGGCGCGTTGCTGATCTGGCCGGAGTTGATGGTCGCGAGTCCTGCGACCTTGCCGGCGTAGTTCAGGCGCTGCAGCTCGGCGCGGCGCGCGGCGGTGATGGCCGTGGTTCCGGTCTCGAGTGCTGCGGTGTGGTTGATGTAGTCGTCCATCGTGTAGCCGGCGAGGGAGGCGCTGTACTGGAACTGCCACCAGTTCTCGCCCGTGATGGTGGTGGGGTCGGAGTACCAGTACCAGACGGGCATGCGTCCGCGGGCGGCCTCCGTCTTGGCGACGATGTCGCGCATGACGCGCAGGGCGTTCGTCTTGTCGTCGTTCACGTTGAGCTTGGCGAGGGTGTAGACCGCCTCCTCCCCCGTGTTGTCGTAGCTGTACTCGGAGCCGTAGGGGTAGGCGTTGGAGGAGAAGTTGGCGTACTTGATCGCCATCTTCGCTTCGATGTCGTTGGCCTGCGTGTCCAGTCCCTCGGCGCGCAATGCGGCGATGAGATCGGGTGTCGAGAGCTCACCCATGAGTCCGGTCTCCCAGTTGTAGGCGACGGGTCCCTCGTAGAGCTCCTTGAAGATCCCGTAGGCCGTCGTCAGGTACCACTGAGCGGGGTGGGCGTAGGCGATCGCGGAGGGGTTCTGCTTGGCGATGTTGTACATGCCGAAGAACGTGTTGTAGACGTGCGGGTAGGCGTAGCCGCGGTAGCCGGGCGTGGTGTTCAGGCTGCCGGGCTTCCCCTGCTCCCAGAAGTCGTAGACGGTGTACTTCGGCGCGGCGCTGGGCGACGTGTTCCCCATCAGGTTCTCCCAGACGGCCTTCTGGAGGTAGTCGTCGAGGGCCTTGATCTGGGTGGCGTCGGGCAGGGCGACGAGCTTCTCCGCGAGGAACTGGCCGTGCGGGAGTCCCCAGTCGTCGCCGAGCCCGTAGTAGCCGGCGTACTCGTTGCGGCGGCCCTGAGGGGCGTTCGTCGTGGTGGCGAGGCTGCCGTCGGGGGCGTTCATCATCCAGTCGTCGAAGGTGTAGTTGCGGATGTCGCTCGCGGAGAGTCCGTCGGACGGCTTCCACTGGGTCTTCTCGACCATGAACTTCGCATGCGTGTCGAGGAGTCCCGCGACACTGTCGATCACGGAGAACTGGAGGACGGACTGCCGCGCGGCGCCGGTCTGGTCCGTGTACGAGACGGTGACGTCGTTGGCGCCCAGCTGCGTGCGGTCGAAGGTCATCCCGTAGATCCGGTAGTCGCCGTTGCTCCGGGAGAACGTCACGACGGGGTTCGTGGGCGCTGACCCCTTGAGGTCGTTGCGGTTGCGCGCGGTGACTGACGTGATGGTGCCCTTGATCCGGAACGCCATCTCTGCGCGCCGGTCGATGGGCACGATGAGTCCGGGGACGACCGTGGTGTCGAGCAGCCCTCGATCGAACATCGTCTGCTTGAGTGCTGCGTCGTCATCGACCTTGCCGATGCGATAGGTGTAGCTCTTCGTCGCGCCCGGCGCGATGGCGACACTGGTGGAGCTGAGGTAGCCGCGGTTGGTCTTCTGGATCGCGGTGGAGTGCGGGTAGTAGATGTTGAGGCCCTTGATGTTCGAGCTCTCGTTCGCCGAGTTCCAGGCCCAGGAGGTGTTGCCGACTTCCTCGGTGCGCCAGCGGTCCTGGTACTCGAAGCCGGAGCCGGATGCGGTGTCGGCGGTCATGGCGATGAACGGGCCCTGGCCGCTGGGACGCTCGAGAGTGACGTAGGAGCCGTTCTTACCCACGTAGGAGTGTGTGAGGACCCGGGTCTCGTAGATCGAGTCGCCCTGCCTCCATAGCTCGTTGCCGGGAACGGGGACACCCCAGTCGCCGATGACGAGCTGCGTGGCCGCGGTGTTCTTGACGTCCTGCTTCCAGACCAGGGAGCCGTCGGAGGCGAGAGAGTACGTCTCGGTGACGGTGAAGCCCTTCACGCCTTCCGCGTTGGTGGAGTTCTGGTGGGTGACCGTCACACTGCTCGACGTCGCCGAGACGGTGCGGCCGTCGGCCGACTGGGAGGTCCACGCGGTCTTCCAGGGGTTCGCGCCGACACCGGTGGTCGACACTGCTCCCGTGCCGTTCGCGTAGGAGAACATCAGGTTCCCGAACCACTGGCGGTACTTGCTGTTCGTCTCGCGGGCCTGCTCCGGAGCGCTGTCCGGGTTCATCAGGTATTCGGTGTCGTGTAGGTCGCCGACGATCTTGAGCGACTGCATCGACCCGTCCGCGGCGAAGCTCGCGCGGATCTTGTCGGAGGCGAGCGTGTAGGGGTAGCTGGTGGCGGCGTCGGCGGTCTGGCCGACCACCACCGATCCTGCTGCGGCGATGACGCCGATCGTGAGCGCCGCGAGCAGCCGAGAGGCTCTGCGTGAGAGGAGGGACATGTCCTGCCTTCTTCGTCGAAGTGCGGATGCGGTGACCGGCGGCCGCCGCAGAGGAGCGAGGATCCGCCCGGCGGTGGGAGCTCGCCCGGGAATCAGGAGTGGTTCACGGGAAGCCAGATGCGCATCGACACGGGACCTCGGGATCCCCACGACCGGTACGGGGTGAGCGCCACGGTCAACGGCCGTCGGTGCGGGGTTCGAGGGATTCTGGAGAAGGGCCATTCGTGCTCGTCGCGTTCGGCGACGCTGCCGGCGAGCGTCACACGCCCCTCTCGTGCGATCGGGACCGCTCCGGCGTCCAGGGCGATGTCGTCGACGTGGGCGCCGGTGGGGAGGTCGACGGACTCGAGGCAGAGGATGTCCGGTCCGTGCTGGACGGCGACGGTGCCGCGGGTGGCATCGATCCTCTCGTCGGGCTGCACGAGGACGGGTTCGAAGGGGAGGTCGAGTTCGATCCGGTCGCCGACGCGGAAACGCCGTTCGAGGTGGAGCGTGCCGTGGAACGGTCCGGTCGGCGTCTCGGCAGCATCCCCGTCGGCGGAGACGACGACGACGTCCGCGTTCGTCGCCCAGGTCGGGATCCGCAGTGTCAGAGTCCACGGCTCGACGGGTGTGCGCGTGATGGTCACGGCGACTCGCCCCCGCTCCGGCAGGTCGCTGGAGACCTCCATCGAGACGTCTCCCTGGAGGAGAGCGGCGGAGATCGTGGCGGACGCGTACTGGTGCAGCTGCACACCCTTCGCATCGGTGGTGGCGAGGTAGCCGGACAGCGAGGAGAAGGTGCGGGCGAGGTTGTTGGGGCAGCAGGCGACGTCGAACCACGCCGCCCGCTGACTGGAGTCCGCGCGCTTGGACTGCTCCTCCGGGGAGGACGCGACGCCCGGCTCGCGCCGGTGGAGGGTGTTCGCGTAGAAGAAGGAGCGGCCGTCCTCGGACACGGCGGTGGCGATGATGTTGTGCAGAGTGCGTTCGATCAGGTCCGCGTAGCGCGGGCGGCCGGTGGCGAGCAGCAACCTCCACGAGAGCATGATCGAGCCCACGCCGGCGCAGGTCTCGCAGTACGCGCGGTCGTTGGGTAGCTCGAAGTCGGCGCCGAACGCCTCGTCCTGGTGATGCGAGCCCATTCCACCGGTGATGTAGGTCCGGCGTGCGACTGTGGCCTCCCACTGCCGCTCGACGATCGCGAGCAGCTCGGCGTCATCAGTGTCCACGGCGACGTCGACCACCGCGGACGTGAGGTAGAGGGCGCGCACCGCGTGTCCGCGGAGGACCTTGGCCTCGCGGATCGGGACGTCGTCCTGGAAGTAGGCGCGACCGAACTCGACGTCTTCCAGGCTCTGGTGACCGCGGCGGTCCAAGAACACGCGGGCTTGCTCGAGGTAGCGCTCCTCCCCCGTGGCGCGGGCGAACTCCGTGAGCGCGACCTCGATCTCCGGATGTCCGCAGACCGTCTGGCGGCCGTCCGCCCCGAACTCCGAGCAGATGTGGTCGGCGAGACGGCGCGCGGCCTGCGTGAACCCGTCCTCACCGTGGGTGCGCAGTCGCGCGACCGCGGCCTGGAGGAGGTGTCCGGCGTTGTACAGCTCATGGCCCCACTCGAGGTCGCTGTAACGCTCAGCCTGACCGTGCCGGCCGAAGCGGGTGCCGAGATAGCCGTCGCTCTCCTGCGCACTGACGATGCGGGCGGTGAGAGCGCGGATGATCGATTCGGTCTCCGGGTCCTCACGTCCGGCGGTGTGCCAGCAGAGCCCTTCGAGGGTCTTGTAGACCTCGGAGTCGGCGAACTCGCGTCCGCGACGGCCTTCGGCGAGTCCGCCCCCGACGGCGAGCTCGAAATTGCGCAGCCATCCGGCGCGCTCCAGCCAGCCGAGGTTGTGCTCGAAGGTGGCGGTCGCGTTGACGGCGACCCGACGTCCCCAGAACCCCTCCGGGTCCAGCTGGACCCGGTCGATGGCGAGGGGTGTCAGGGTCCCGGCGGCCGGGTCAACGGGCAGGGCTGGGGAGAAGGTCATGACGGGATCTTTCACGAGTGGCGCGGGACGAGAGGAAGGACGACTGCTACTTGACGCTGCCGACGGCGAGGCCCTCACGCAGCAGCCGGAACGACAGCACGTAGACGGCCAGCAGCGGCAGCGAGGAGATGACCGCGAGAGCCATCAGCCCGGGCCAGTCGATCCCGTACCCCGACGTCTGCTGCGCGATGAGAGCGCTGATCGGGTAGTTGACCGGAGAGAGGAAGAGGTTGATCGCGAAGAGGAACTCGCCCCAGGCGACGAGGAAGATCAGCGAGCCGACCGTCGCCATGCCGTTTCGAACGATCGGGACGACGACGGCGAAGAAGGTGCGCAGCCGACCGGCCCCGTCGATGGAGGCGGCCTCTTCGATGGCGTCGGGCACCGCGGCGAAGAACGGTCGCAGCAGCAGCACGGCCCACGGCAGCAACATCGCCGTATCGGCGAGGACGAGACCGGCGGTGGTGTCCAGAAGACCGAGCCTGCTGAAGATCGCGAACAGAGGGATGATGCTCGCCGTCTGCGGCACCATCTGCAGGAAGATCAGCAGCCCGAGGACGAGACCGGCGACGACGCCGTCGACGCGGCGCAGCGCGTAGGCGAACGGGACGCCGAGCGCGAGCACCAGTGCAGTGGTCCCGAGGGCGATCTGCGCCGACTGGGCGAGCGCCGTCGCGAGGGCGGGGTTCGCGAGCGCCTCCGCATAGGCGTCGAAGGAGGGCGCCGAGAGGATCGCTCCGCCGACCACGTCGCCCTGGCGCTTGAGGGAGGTGAGCACGATCCAGACAAGGGGCAGCCCGTACAGGACGTAGAGCACCACGCGTACGGTGAAGGCGACCGGCTCCCGGGTGCGGGACGGTCGCGCGACGCGGGTCGCAGCGCCGCCTCGCAGGCGGGTCAGGGGGGCGGTGAGGGTGCTCATCAGGACTCGCTCCTGGTCGATCGGACGTAGACGACGGCGAGGACCGCCACGATGGCGAGGGCGATGATGCCCGTCGCGGAACCAAGTCCGTAGTCGTGCTGGACGAAGGCCTGGGAGTAGCTGAGGTAGGGCAGCGTGGACGTCGCGTCTCCGGGGCCGCCGGCGGTCATCACGTAGATGAAGTCGAAGCTGCGGAAGGCGTAGACGACGGTCAGGATCGCCAGGATGACGGCGGTCGGCCGCGCCGCGGGGATGAGGATGCTCCGGATCTCCTGCCAGCGGCTCGCGCCGTCGACCGAGGCCGCCTCGAGGATCTCGGGGTCGATGCCCAGCAGAGCCGACCGGAAGACCAGCGCATTGAAGGGGATGACGGCCCAGGCGTTCACAATCGCGACCGAGAGCAGCGCGAACCTCGCGTCGTAGAGGAAGGGGACGCCCTCCGCCGAGAGGCCGGTCGCCCGCACGAGCGTGTTGACCAGACCCTGATCGGCGAGGAGGAACTTCCAGATGCTGCCGTTCACCACGGGCGGCATGGCCCAGATGAACACCATCATCCCGAGGAGGAACGAGCTACCCAGGCGGGACGAGCGCAGAGCGATCGCCGCGCCGAGGCCTCCGATGACACCGACGACGGTCACGAGGACCACGAAGGCGGCCGTCCTCAGCGTGGCTCCTCCGAGCTCGGACCCCTCGAGCAGCGCAAGGAAGTTGCTCGCGCCGATGAACGGCCAGGCGCCGTTGAGCGTCCCGGAGCTGACTTCGCTGACGCTCATCCTCAGCAGCAGGTAGATGGGGTAGAGCGACAGCGCCGCGAGCAGCACCCCTCCCGGGGCGGCGAAGCCGAGGCGGCCGCGTCGGGCCCCTGGCCGCCTCCGGGTCGTGGTCGAGGTGCTGCTCACGGTCGCTCCGTTCGTCGGTGGTGAGGGACTACTGCGCGAGCAGCGGGGTGAGGGTGGTCATCAGATCGCTCGAGAGCTGTTCGGGTGACCCGTTGCCCGCCACGGCGGCACTCCACGATTCACCGACCGTCTGCAGGACCTTCGCGACGTTCTCCGAGGGGATCGCGGGGTCGGGGGAGGTGTGACCGTTGTCCTGCAGGATCGTCGCGAACTGCGAGAGGACCGGATCGCTCCCGACCTTCTCGTCCGCGGCGGCGTCCGCTCGCGACGGAATGGATCCGAATGCGTCGAGCAGCGTCAGCTGGCCCTTCTTCGAGAAGAACTCCTGCTCGAGGTACTCCTGCGCGAGCTCCTTGTTCTTGGAGAACGCGCCGACGTTCTGCACCTCGCCGCCGAGATACACGGAGCCCTTGTCGCCGACCGGGATCGGGACGACGCCGTACTCGAAGGATGCGTCCTTCTTCGCGGAGGCGATCTGCCAGTTGCCGTTCACCGCGAAGGCCGTGTTGCCGGCCTCGAACTGCTGGAAGGGGACCGTCTGGTCCCAGGTCGCCGCTTCCTTGGTGAGGTACCCCTTCGCGGTCCAGTCCTGGACCATCCCGAAGGCGTCCTCGAGGGGCTCCTGCTCGGGGGTCGTGTAGTCCCAGCCTGCCCGCGAGAGCCACGGGAACGCCTGCCACTCGCCCTCGGAGTTCGCCTTGCCGGTCAGGGTGATCCCGTCCTTGCCGGCTGCCTTCGCGAGGGCCAGGTCGGCCTCGAGCTCGTCGAAGGTGGTCGGGGGCTGCACGCCGAGCTCAGTGAGGATGTCCTGGTTGTACCAGAGGCCGATCAGGTTCACGAAGCCCTGCACGCCCATGACGTCGTCGCCGACCTTCTGGACGACGGCGTCGGGGAACTGGCCGGCGTCGGCGTACTCGTTCCACCAGTCGTTCATCGGCTCGATCGCCTTCGCCTCGGTGAGCGTGTAGGTGTCGGCCGCGTTGTAGACGACCACGTCCGGACCCGTCCCGGTTCCGGCAGCCTGCACGAGCTTGTTCGTCAGCTGATCGAACGGGACGTAGACGTTCTCGACCTGCACGCCGTCGTGAGTCGACTCGAAGTCCGACGCGAGGTCGTCGAGGCCGGCCGTCTGTCCGTCGACGGAGTAGTAGTGCCAGACGGTCAAGGTGTCGCCGCCGTTCCCGGCCGAGGCGCCTCCCGCGGACGACGGCGTGCAGCCGCTGAGAAGAAGGGCCGCAGTCGCGGCTGTGACCGCTGCGACGATGCTGATCCGGGTGCTGTGACGCCTCACGACGTGCCTCGCTTTCACTGTCTTCATTGACTCGGCCACCTGGTGCAGGCATTTCATCGATGAAATCGAGGACCGCTGTCGGCGATAGTAGAGCCGCCGGGCCGACCCCGTCAACATTCGACACCATCCCTTTCGGATCGCGGTGTGCTGGTCGAGGCGTGCATACTGTGCGCACCAGTTCATCGATGAAACGGAATGGCCATGACCTCGCACCCCGTCCACCGAGCGCACGGCATCGTGCACCCCGCCTTCACGGTCGGGACGATCGATCCGCGGCTCTTCGGATCGTTCGTGGAGCACCTGGGCCGAGGCGTGTACGGCGGCCTGCTCGATCCTTCGCACGAGAGTGCCGACGCCGACGGATTCCGCACCGACGTCCTCGCGCTCGTCGAGGAGCTCGGAGTCACGACCGTCCGCTACCCGGGCGGCAACTTCGTCTCGGCGTACGACTGGCGCGACGGCATCGGTCCGGTCGAGAATCGTCCCGTCCGGCTCGATCCGGCCTGGCACACCGTCGAGCCGAATCGCTTCGGGATCGACGAGTTCGTCCGCTGGTGCCGGGCGGCGCGCGTCGAGCCGATGATGGCGCTGAATCTCGGGACCGACGGAATCCGCTCGGCCCTGCACCTGCTGGAGTACGCGAACCACCCCGGCGGCACCACTCTCTCGGACGAGCGGCGCGCGAACGGCGCCGACGAGGCGCACGACATCCGGCTCTGGTGCATCGGCAACGAGATGGACGGGCCGTGGCAGATCGGCCATCTCAGCGCCGGCGAGTACGGGCGCCTCGCCGCCCGCACCGCCGCCGCCATGCGCGCACTCGACCCCGACCTCGAACTGATCGTCTGCGGCAGCTCGAACGACCGGATGGCCACCTTCGGAGCCTGGGAGCAGGAGGTGCTGCTGCACACGGTCGAGCACGTCGACTTCGTCTCGTGCCACCAGTACTTCCGCTACGACGGCGACCTCTCCGCGTTCCTCGCCTCCGGCGTCGCCATGGACCGCTTCATCACCGCCATCGCCGACACGATCGGACAGGTCCGAGCACAGAGGCGATCAGAGCGTCCGATCGCCATCTCCTTCGACGAGTGGAACGTGTGGGACTTCGTCGCACACGATGAACGAGTCGCCGGAGGGCTCGAATGGGAGGAGGCGCCCCGACTCCTCGAGGACCGCTACACGGCAGCGGACGCCGTCGTCGTAGGCGACATGCTCATCAGCATGATCAACAGAGCCGACATCGTCCGTGCAGCGAGCATGGCTCAGCTGGTGAACGTCATCGGTCCGATCATGACCGAACCGGACGGCCCCGCCTGGCGGCAGAGCACCTTCTGGCCGTTCGCCCAGGCGCGGCGCTCCGCCGGCGCGACCGCGCTCCGGGCCGTCGTCGAGGCGGACAGCACGGGAGGGGGCGAGGACTCCGCTCCCGTCCTCGCCTTCGCCGCAGCGGCACACGCCGACGGCTCCCTCGACCTGATGATCGTCAACCGCGCGACCGACGGCGTCACGGAGACCACGGTCGACCTCACCGCGTTCCCCGCCCTCACCGTGACGGAGGCACTGATCCTCCGACACGAGGACCCCTTCGCGACGAACTCGGCGGAGCTCCCCGACACCGTCACTCCGCGGCCCCTCGCCGTAGCGCTGACCGACGGCGTCCTCTCACTCCGGATCCCCGCCATCGCCTGGGTGACCGTGCGCCTCTCGCCGACCGTCGACCTGGGATGATCGGGGAACGCTCATGGGAGGGATGATGCCGATGCCGCGATCGCGAACCCGCCCGGTGACCATGGCCGATGTCGGCGCTGCTGCAGGCGTCACCGCTCGCACGGTCTCCAACGTGCTCAGCGGCAACGCCAACGTCAGACCCGAGACCCGCGATCTCGTCCTCAAGGCAGTCCGCGATCTCGGATACCAACTCAACGTCTCCGCGCGCGGACTGCGCACCGGCCAGACCGGGCTCATCACCCTCGCGATCCCGGATCTCGCGATCGAGTACTTCGGCCAGCTCGCGACGGTCATCATGTCGGAGGCCGAGCGGCATGGCTGGACCGTGATCATCCAGCAGACCGGAGCGCGCCGAGACGCCGAGATCGCCGTCCTCTCCGGCTCCAGCCGCCAGCTGTCGGACGGACTGATCTTCCAGCCTCACGCACTCGGCCCCGGAGACGAGAAAGTACTCGTCGGGGACCGCCCACTCGTTCTCCTGGGCGACAGGATCTTCGACGGCCCGGTCGATCACGTGACCATGGCGAACACAGCCGCCGCGGCCACCGCCACGCAGTACCTGATCGACCGCCAACACCGGCGCATCGCCGCGATCGGCAGCAACCCCGCCGGCGGATCCGTCAGCGCCGCAGCACTCCGCTTGGACGGATACCGCGGTGCCCTCGAGGCGAACGCGATCCCGTTCGACCCCGCCCTCGTCGCGGTCGCCACCGAGTGGCACCACGCCGACGGCGCCGTCGCGATGACGCAGCTGCTCGACTCCCGCGTCCCTCTGGACGCCGTCTTCTGCTTCAACGACACCCTGGCCTTCGGGGCACTGCACGCACTGCACGTTCGCGGCATCCGCGTACCGGAGGACATCGCCGTCGTCGGCTTCGACAACGTCACCGCCGCCGCCTACGCGATACCCGCCCTCACCACGATCGATCCCGGCAGCCGCCAGATCGCCAAGACGGCCGTCGACCTCCTCGCTCAGCGCATCCGGAACGGCCCTCCGGCGCACCCGAGCGAGATCGTCGTCGAGCACTCGCTCATCTCCCGCCGCAGCGCGTAGCACAAGCACATTCGTCAGCGACGAGCCGGTCCGCGCCCGAGAACACGTCTGGCTTTGATCGCTGCGACCTTCTCCTTCGTGCCCTCGTACCAGGGCACGGTGCGCAGCAGCGCGGCGCGGGAGCCAGTAGAGAGCATCACGGCGCGGCCGCGGGGCATCGCTCCGAGCTCGTCCACGGTCAGGATCCGTTCGCGCTTCAAGGCGGTCGAGGTCGAGCGGACGCCCTTGTTATAGCTGGCGGAGGTCGTTTCGCGGTCGTAGTCACCGACGAGCTCGGAGACGTTCTGGAGGAAGTCGTTCTCCTTGACGCTGCCGAGGTAGAGGAACGCGTTCGATGCGCTCCACAGCTTCAACATGCCCTCCTTTCCCCGTGCCGCTCATCCAGGCGTCGATCCTCCCGCCCGACGGCAGGCGCGCCTAGCCGCGAAGCCCGCGCCTCTGCGGGACGGAGGCGCAGTCGTCCCCGCGGCGGGACGGCGCCCGTCACTCCTGTGGTGGAAGCGCGGCCGTCACTCCTGCGTGCCCGTCACTCCTGCGTGCCCGTCACTCCTGCGCGCCCGTCACTCCTGCGCGGCCGCCGCGAGGGCACGGTCGAGCCAGTCCGCGAGCAGCAGGCGCTCCGCGGGCGTGAGGCCGGCGAGCTCCGGTGCGAGGGCCCGGACGCCGACGAGGGCGGTGAGCCGCCCGCCGTCGCCGGGGGAGGGCGGGTCGGTGAGGATCCCCGCGAGCACGCTGTCGAGCGCGGCGTCGGCGAGACCGGGGTCGCGGTCGGCGGCGGGGGTGGAGAGCAGGGTGGTGACCACGCCGGTGCCCGCCGCCTGGATGAGGCCGACGGCGCGCTCCTCCGGCACGCGGAGGCGGCCCTCGGCGGCCACTCGCTGCACGCGCGCGGCGAGGACCCGCCGCCCGGAGAGGGCGGCCGGCGATCCGGAGGCGCGGCCCGGATCGCTGAGGAGGCGGAAGAGCGCGGGGTTGGCCAGGCCGAACTCCACCTGCGCGGCCCAGCCCGAGCGCAGGTCCTCGACCGGGTCGACGCCCCCGGCGACGGCCGCTTCGACCGTCCGCGCCTTGGAGTCGACCCAGGTGGCCAGCACGTGCTCCGCGACCGCCTCGAGCAGGCCGTCCTTGTCGCCGAAGAGGCGGTAGATCGCCGGGGCCTGCAGCCCGGCCGCCTGGGCGACCGCTCGCGTGGTGACGGCGGCGGGGCCCTCATCGCGGAGGAGGCCGGCGGCCGCCTCGACGATGCGCAGGCGCGTGTCGGTCGGAGGAGTGGGGCTGGTCACGTATCGACGGTAGCGCACTGTTGCTATCAAGGGAATTCCGTGGTTATCTTCCTCGTGGTATCGCTGATACCCCTCATCGGAAGGCTCTCCCCATGATCATCGTGACCGGTGCCACCGGCGCTCTGAACGGCGCCACCGTCGACCACCTCCTCGACTCCGTCCCCGCCTCCGGGATCGCCGTCGTCGCCCGCGACGCCTCGAAGGCCGCCCGCTTCGCGGAGCGCGGAGTGGAGGTGCGCGTCGGCGACTACGCCGACCCCGCCTCCCTCCCGGCCGCCTTCGACGGAGCGGATCAGCTGCTCCTCGTCTCCTCGAGCGACCCGCGGGCCGACGCCGTCGCCCTGCACCGCACCGCCGTCGAGGCGGCCGTCGCGGCCGGAGTCGGACGGGTCCTCTACACGAGCCACCAGGGCGCCGCCGCCGACACCCCCTTCGGCCCGGGCCGGGACCACGCGGCGACCGAGCGCCTGCTCGCCGAGTCCGGACTCGCCTGGACGTCGCTCCGCAACGGCTTCTACGCGCACAGCCTGGGTCTGTTCCTCGGACCGTGGCGGGAGACCGGCGTGATCGAGGTCCCCTCGGACGGTCGCGTCTCGTGGACGGCCCGCGAGGACGAGTCGGAGGCGGCCGCCCGGCTTCTCCTCTCGGGGAGCCCGCAGGACGGGCCGATCATGCTGACCGCGGCCGAGGCTCCGACGTTCGAGGAGATCGCCGGGATCGCGGCCGAGGTCGGCGGGCGGCCCGTCGAGCTGCGCGTCCTCGGCGATGACGAGTGGGTCGCCGCGCGCGTCGCGGCGGGTCAGCCCGAGTTCCTCGTGCGCTTCACCCTCGGGATGCACCGGGCGGCCGAGCGCGGCTTCTTCGCGGGCACCGGCCCCGAGCTCGGGCGCCTCCTCGGACGCGAGCCGCGCAGCGTCCGCGACCTGCTCGAAGCCGGACCGGCAGCCGTCACCGGATGACGCCGGGCGGGCCGCCCCGGGCCCGCCCGCGTGACGAGGCGCCGCGCCGTCCGTCGAAGCGCGGCCGAGGCGGCGGCGTCTCGGCGTCAGGGCGGTTTCCCGGCTCCCCCCGCACGACGACGGGAGCCCGCCGCACCGGTGAGGTGCGACGGGCTCCCGAGGAGTGCCGTGCGTCAGCCGCAGCTGCGCGCGCTGTAGGGCGCGGTGGCCGTGGCCGTGACGGTCTTGCCGCCGACCGTGGCCGTGCCGGTGACCGTCGCCTCGCCCGCGGCGAGCTGCGTCGAGCGCACCGTGAACGCGGCGGAGCCGGAGGCGCCCGGCTTCACGCCGGCGATCGTCTTCACGCCCTCCGGGGTGCTGATCGAGACGTCCATCGGCACCGTGTCTCCGTTCTTGCCGACGACCGTCAGCACGACCTTGCCGGCGACGCAGCGCGACGTGGCGGTCGCGCTCACCTTCAGCGAGGACTGCACGGTGACCGTGACCTGCACCGGCATGCGCGACGCGTCCTGCGCGACGCCCGAGACCGTGAAGGTCCCGGCCGTGGCGTAGGCGGCGGGCGCGACGGCGTCCCAGGCCACGTCGACCGTGCTGGTGGTGCCGGCGGCGGTCGTGATCGTGGCGCGGGGCAGGACCGGCGCGGCGCCGACCGTGGTCGTCGCGGTCAGCGGAGCGACCGAGGCGACGGCCAGGCCGGGGGCGTAGCCCTCGAGCACCTTCTGGTACTCGGAGCGCGTCACCGGGATGACCGTGCCGTGGCGCGGCTTGCCGCCGTCGGCGTTCTGCGGCAGGCCCGTGCGGAGCTTCGCTCCGAGCGGCTGCCAGGAGTCGCCGTTCGCGAGGTCGTCGGTGCCGAACGGGATGTAGTGGTTCGGCCCGTCGTGGTAGTTCGGCTGGTCGATGAAGAGGAACCAGTCGAGGCCGTTCACGTCGCCCTCGTTGGCGGGGAAGACGTTGGGGCCCTCACCGCTGGTGAAGGTCTTGCCGGGCTCGCCGTTGGGCAGGCCCGAGGCCACCTTCTCCTTGACCAGCGACCACTCGTCCGCCGGTCCGCCGGTGCCGGGCAGCGAGCCCGAGACGGTGGCCAGCAGGTCGGTGCTCTTCTCCTCGCGGAGGGTCATCGACGCCTCGTCCTTGGTGAAGCGGTAGTAGGTGTCGCCGTCCTTCGCGACCGTCGAGTCGATGGTGCCCTTGCCGGCGCCGCGCTTGACGTCGATCCACGGCTTCGCCTCCGAGAAGGAGGTGAAGTCCTCGGTCGTCGCGTACATCATCTGGTTGTAGGTGACGGAGGCGCGATCGGCCGTGTTCGTGGTCGGGTACATGTTCGAGGCCCAGAAGACGACGTAGGTCTGGAGCTCGTCGTCCCAGTACGCCTCGGGGGCCCAGGTGTTGCCGGCGAAGTCGGTGGAGACCTTGACGTGGCGCTGGGCGGACCAGTTCACCAGGTCGGTCGACTCCCAGACCTCGATGTACTTCGAGCCCGACTTCTGCGCGGTGTCGAAGCCGCCGGGGAGCCCGTCGATCTTCAGGTCGGTGGCGAGCATGAAGAACTTGTCGCCCTCGTGCGAGCGGATGATGAACGGGTCGCGCAGGCCCATCGTCCCCAGGTTCGAGGTGAAGACCGGCTTGCCGCCGTTCAGCGTGTTCCAGCTCAGCGCGTCGTTGCCCTTCGAGGCGGCGAGGCTGATGCGCTCGGCGCCGTCGCCCTCTCCGGTGAAGAACGCCCAGACGTACGCCTCGGTGTCGTCGGTGCCGGCGGGGAGCGGCTGCACCCGGAGGGTGAAGTCGCGGGTCCGGGTGGTGGATCCGCTGGTCGCGGTCGCGCGGACGACCACGTCGATCGCGGGGCTCCCGGTCGCGGGGCGGTCGACGTCGATGGTGCGGGTGCCGGCGGCGCTGCCGTCGCGGACGGTCGCTCCGCTCGGGCTGACGACGCTCCAGGCGATGCTCGAGCCGAGCGTGCCGGTGGTGGGCACCGAGACGTTCGTCCGGATGTCGCCGACGTTCGGGATGGCGATCGCGGCGAGGTCGCGCTGGACCTTCGTCGCGTCGTCCAGCTGCGCGGCGACGCGCACCGCGTAGTCGACCGAGCGGGTCTCGGTGCCGACCCTGTAGGTGGCGGTGAGGGTGGCGGTGGCGTCCGGCTGCCCCGCGGCGGGGCGCGTGACGGTCGCGGTGCCGCCGGTGATGGCCACGGCCGCGCTGTTCGACGTCCAGGTGATGCCGACGCCGCTGGCGGTGGTGGGCACCGTGAAGCCGGCGGTCGCCTCCGTGGGCACCGTGACCGACGCGACGGCGCGGTCGAGGGCCTGCGAGGAGTAGAGCGCCTGCACGGAGCTGCTGCTGAGGGCGCTGTCGTAGACGGCGAAGTCGTCCATCTCGCCGTTCCAGCCCGGGTCGTTGTAGGTCGAGCGCGCGATGTACGCGACGAGCGACGGGCCGAACGAGGAGACGTCGCGGGCGATCGTGCTCTGCGAGATCTGCGCGCCGTTGACGTACACGGTGAGCTTGCCGGTCGAGCCGTCGATGACGGTCGTGTAGAGCGAGAGGCCCGAGGGGGTGCGCGCGCCGACGGTCGGGGTGCCCGTCGCTCCGGCTCCGACCTCGGTGTTGTAGGGAGCGCCCGCGTTGACCGAGTTGGTGACGACCGACTTCGTGTAGCCGGAGAGGTTGCTCGGGTTGAGCAGCCAGTAGCCGGAGGAGAACGAGGCGCCGGAGGCGACGGGCGCTCCGACGAACGCGGCGGCGACGTTGCCGGTCCCGCCCTTGTGGGCGAGCCAGGTCGAGAAGGTCAGGTCCTTCTTGCCGACGAGGCCGGCGGTGGGGATCTCGAGGTAGGGGGCGGCCGCGGCGGATCCGCCGGGGAGGCTGATGAGCCCGTTGCGGAACTGGGCCCCGGAGCCGCGCAGCGTCGCGCTGTAGCCGTTGCCGCTGGTGTCGGCGACCGTGGTGCCGGTGGGGGCGGTGTCGAACGTGTAGTGGAGGAGCGGGGTCTCGGTGGCTCCGAAGGCGGAGCTGGGGACCGTGGCGCCGAGCAGCGCCGTGGCGGCGACGGTCGCGACCGCCAGAGCGGTCCTCACCGCCGATCGTGATCGTCTCATGCAGATAGGCCCTCGTGATCGGATGCGGCGTCGAGGCACGATCCGCAGGGCCGCGGAGGTGTGCGTCTTCGCACGGTATGTGAACGTGAACATCCTAAATCGCGGTGCCGGATCCTGACCAGTCCCCGGGAGAGGTCTGCGGGCTCCTGCAGAACGCACGCCGAGAGCGCGGTCCCTCGCCCGCCGACGCAGAGGCCCTCCTCTCCGCCGACGTTCTGCCGGAGCCGGCCGGGTGGCACGATGTCCGCATGGCCTCCGACCGCCCCGTCCTGCTCGTCGTCGACGTCGCCGACGGCGGCCGCGAGGACCCCGAGTTCGAGATCGAGCTCCAGCTGCTGACCGCGAGCGTCGTCTCGGCCGCCACCGCCGCGGGCTTCGTGGTCGACCGCGTCCCTGCCGAGCAGGCCGGCGCCGCCGAGCTCGAGCGCCGGCTCGCCGCCGCCGACGCCGTCGTGGTCACCGGAGGGGAGGACGTCGACCCGTCCCTCTACGGCGGCCGACCCGACGACCCGCACCGCGGCCAGTCCTTCCCCGCCGCCGACCGCGCGCAGATCGCGCTCGTCCGCCGGGCCGTCGAGACGCGGACCCCGCTGGTCGGGATCTGCCGCGGGATGCAGCTGGTCAACGTCGCCCTCGGCGGCGACCTCGTGCAGCACCTGCCCGGCGCCGGCCACGTGGGCCGGTCGGTCCCCGGCGAGCACCTGTCGGGGATGGTCGACCACCGCGTGGCGCTCGAGCCGGGCAGCGCCCTCGCCGGCATCCTCGGCGCCGCGGAGCTCGACGTCCGCAGCTCCCACCACCAGGCCGTCGACCGTCCCGGCGAGGGCCTCGTCGTGGTCGGCCGCGCCGACGACGGCACCGTCGAGGCCCTCGAGCACGAGTCCGCGCCGCTCTGGTGCGTGCAGTGGCACCCGGAGGACGCGGGCTCGCGAGGCACCGTGCTCACGGACCTGCTCGAGGCGGCGCTCGCCGCGACCGCTACTTGATCGACCCGCGCATCACTCCGCTGACCACCCAGCGCTGCGCGAAGAGGTACACGATCAGCAGCGGCGCCATCGCCATCAGGTAGGACGCGAAGGCGACGGTGTAGTTCGTGTTGAACTGCCCCTGGAAGACGTACTCGGCCAGCGGCAGGGTGCGGGCGGACGGGTCCGAGAGCACCACGAGCGGCAGGATGAAGTCGTTCCACGCCCACACGCAGGTCAGGATCCCGACGGTCGCGTTCATCGGGCCGAGCAGCGGGAAGATCACCTGCCAGTAGGTCCGCCAGGTCGAGGCGCCGTCGGTGCGCGCCGCCTCCTCGAGCTCGATGGGGATCGAGCGGATGAAGGCCGTGTAGATGAACGTGTTGATCGAGAGCCCGAACACGGCGTAGAGCAGGATCAGCCCGGCCTGGTTGTCCAGGCCCAGCAGGGCCGTCTCCTTCACCACCGGCAGCATGATGATCGGGAACGGCACGAAGACCGCGGCGAGCAGGTAGAAGTAGACGCCCTTGAAGAACGGCCTGTGCATGTTCCGGGCGACCGCGTAGGCGACCATCGAGTTCGAGAACAGCGTCAGCACGACGGCTCCGACCGTGATCAGCGCGGTGTTCACGAAGGCCTGCGGGAAGCGGGTCGCCGTCCACGCCTCGGCGAAGTTGCCCCACGAGATCGAGGTCGGCAGCTCGAACCCGGTGCCGCCGAGCTGGTCGGGCGTCTTCAGCGCGGTCACGACGGCGAAGTAGAGCGGCAGGAGGATCGTCAGCGAGCAGACCGCGATGAGCGCGGTCGCCCACCAGTTGATCCGGTAGGTGTCGCGGGAGGGCCGGCGCCGCCCCTCGGGCTCGCCGAGGGCGATGGCGGTCGTGGGGGTGATGGTCGATGTCATCAGAACGACGCCTCTCTGCGGCTGAGGACTCGGAACTGGATCAGCGAGACCACGATGATGATGAGGAAGTAGAGGACGGCGTTGGCCGTCTGATAGGCGTACTCGCCGCCCTGGAAGCCGCCGCGGTAGATCAGCAGCGTGATCGACTCCGTCGAGGTGCCGGGACCGCCGTTGGTGAGGGCGATGATGTGGTCGAACACCTGGAGGAAGTTCTTCATCGAGATGACCATGTTGATCGTGAAGAAGGAGGCGATCAGCGGGAACGTGATCGAGGTGAACTGCCGCCACCTCCCCGCTCCGTCGAGCGAGGTCGCCTCGTAGAGCTCGCCCGGGATCGTCTGGAGTCCGGCGAGGTAGATGATGATCGAGAAGGCCGAGGCCTGCCAGACCGCCAGCACCACGATCGCCACCCACGCCCAGTCGGCGTTCGCGAGGATGTTCTCGCCGATCACCGGGATCGCGCCGAGGATCTGCGGCAGCGAGTTCGCGAAGAGGTACTGGAACACGTAGCCGATGACCAGGGTCGAGAGCACGTAGGGGATGAAGTAGATCCCGCGGAACGCCGTCTGGAACTTGATCCGCGCGTTGAGGGCGACGGCGATGGCGAGCGAGATCACGTTCACCAGCACGGTCGCCACGATCGCGAAGCCGAAGGTGAACCCGTAGGCCTTCCAGACACGGTCGTCCTGGAGGAGCGCGAGGTAGTTCGAGGCGCCGATCAGGTCCCACGAGCCGTAGCCCGCGTAGTCCGTGAAGCTGAAGAAGATTCCGGTGAGGACCGGGACCGTGTGGAGCACGAAGAAGAGCAGGACGGCGGGGACCGTCATCCAGTAGAAGGTCTTCGAGGTGCGGCCGATGGTGCGCTTGCGGCGCGCGGGCGGCGGAGGAGTGGTCGCCACCGCCTGCGCGGCGGCCGTCGTGGTCGTGGTCATGGGGTCACTTCCTGGTCGTGCGTGCCGCGACTTTGCGCCACTCACTGTCGAGGGTCCGGAGCGCCGCGTCGGCGTCCCCGCTGGCGAGGAACGCCTGGAGCGTGGGGTTGAGCGGGATGCTCGCGGGGATCTGGTGGTCGACGAAGCCGATCAGCCGTCCCTGCTCGAAGTAGGGCTGCAGCTCGGCCAGCGTGGGGTCCGAGTTGGGTGCGGCGCCGACCAGCGGTGAGAAGGCGGCCTGGCTCGCGACGTAGGGCTCGACGACTCCGGGGGTCAGCAGGAAGTCGACGAAGCGGCGGGCCGCGTCGAGCTTCGGAGTGCCGCGGCCGATGGCGACGGCCACGTCGACGCCCGAGGTGACCCGCGTGTCCGCCGGGTCGTCGAGCACCGGGTAGGGGAAGACGCCGAGGTCGATGTCCGGGTTGTTCGTGCGCACCGGGTTGATCGCCCAGATGCCCTGCGGGTACATGGCCGCCTCACCCGCGGCGAAGGCCTGGTTGCCGTCGTCGTAGCCGCGGCCGAACGAGCCCTCCTGCGTGTACGAGAAGAGCTGCCCGAGCCGCTCCATCGTCGTCGCGTAGTCCTTCGAGAACGAGACGGGGGAGTCGGGGCCGAGCGCCGCTCCCTCCTCGCGCATCGCGTCGAAGAAGCCGTCCGGCTGCAGCTGCCCACCGAGCGCGTTGAAGGCGGGGGCGCCGGTCCAGTTGTCGAGCAGGGCGCCGTAGAAGGGAGTGATCCCGGCGGCGGTGAGCGTCTCGCAGACGGCGATCAGCTCGTCCCAGGTGGTCGGCACCTCGATCCCGTTCTCGGCGAAGATCGTGCGGTTGTAGAGGATCCCGTCCGCGTTGTTCGCGAAGGCGAGCGCGTTCACCTCCTTCCCCTCGAAGCTGCCGAGGGCGGCGAGGATGTCGAGGGCCGCCGGGTTCACCCGCTCGACCAGCTCGTCGCCGGTGAAGTCGTGGAACACGCCGGCCTTCGCGAGGTCGGCGTAGTAGCCGCTGCCGTTCAGGGTCAGCACGTCCGGCACCTTGTCCTTGACGAGCAGAGTGCGGATGGCCGTGTCGGGGTCGGGCACGTTGTTGGCGATGACCCGGATGTCCGGGTTGGCCGCCTCGAACTCGCGGATGATCCGCGCGAAGTCCTCCACCGCCTCCGCCTTGAACTGGAAGAAGTCGAGCGTGGTCACTCCGTCGCCGGCGCCGGAGGAGGCGCAGGAGGCGAGGGCGGCGGCGGACGCCGCGGCGAGCGGCACCGAGAGGAACAGCCGCCGGGAGAACCCGGGGGGATGCGGATGAGCGGACATGCGGCGCCTCCTTGCGCGTGGGGACAGGTCTCAGGGCGCGCTCGACCGCGGAGGGCGGTGCGAGAGCAGGTGCGGCGGCGGGGGAGCGGGTCGGCTCCGGAGCCGGGAGGGCGGGTCAGAGGGCGGTGAGCACGAGCACGACGAGCTGCTCCGGATCGAGGACGGGGGCCTGGAGCCCGACGGTGCCCAGCACGCGGCCGCGGAGCGCGGTCCCGTGCTCGGCCCAGCCGAGCGGCGACTGCCCGGGGCCGCCGAGCGGCGACGTGACCGGGGCGAGCGCCACGGAGTAGGTGCGCTCCGGGTCCAGGCCCGGGAGCGTGATCCGGCCGGGCGGGTAGGTCTCGCCGGTGCGGAGCTGGGCGAAGGTGAAGAGGGCGGCGGAGCGGTCGGCGGCGACGACTCCGGAGAGCGAGGCGGCGTCGTCGGCGAGGTCGGCGCGCACGACCGTCCCGGTGTGCAGCAGCGCCCGGTGCTCGCGGTGGAAGGCGACCCAGGCGGTCAGCTCCTCCTCGACGGCGGGGGCGAGATCCGAGACGTCCCACTCGATGCCGAGGTGGCCGGGCAGCGCGGTGCCGGCGCGGAAGGCGAGCGAGTGGGTGCGCTGCGTCGAGTGCGACCGCGGCCCTCCGATGTGCTGCCCCATCAGCTCGGGCGGCACCACCAGCTGGGTGAAGGGCTGGATGGTCTGCCGCTCGAGCGGGTCGATGCAGTCGCTCGTCCAGATGCGATCGGTGCGGGCGAGGATCCCGAGGTCGACGCGGGCGCCCCCGGAGGCGCACGACTCGATCTCGACGCCGGGATGCCGGGAGCGCAGCTCGTCGAGCAGGCGGTAGAGCGCGAGCACGTTCTCGTGGACGGCGGAGCGGCCGGTGGCGGGCGAGACCGCCTCGATCACGTCGCGGTTGTGGTCCCACTTGAGGTACGCGATCGGGTACTCGGTCAGCAGCACGTCGAGGGCGCCGAGCACGTGCTCGAACGCGCCGCGCTGCGAGAGGTCGAGCACCTGCTGCTGCCGCCCCGAGGCCGGGAGGTGGCCGGCCGGGCCGAGGATCCACTCCGGGTGCGCGCGGGCCAGGTCGGAGTCGGGGCTGATCATCTCGGGCTCCACCCAGAGTCCGAACTGCATGCCCAGGCCGGTGACGACGTCCGTCAGCGGGGTGAGGCCCTCCGGCCAGACCGCGGGATCGACGGTCCAGTCGCCGAGCGCGGCGGTGTCGTCGCGGCGGCCGAGGAACCAGCCGTCGTCGAGCACGAAGCGCTCGACCCCGATCCGCGCGGCCCGCTCGGCGAGGGCGGTGAGGCGAGCGAGGTCGTGGTCGAAGTAGACGGCCTCCCAGGTGTTGAGGGTGACGGGCCGCGGAGCGACGGGGTGCTGCGGGCGGGCGCGGAGCGACGCGTGGAACCGGGCCTGCAGAGCGCTGAGCCCGTCGCCCCAGGAGCCGTAGGCGACCGGGGTCTCGTAGCTCTCGCCCTGCGCGAGCTCGATCTCGGCGGGCCGCAGCAGCTCGCCGGCCGCGAGGAGCGAGACGCCCTCGACGGTGCGCTCGGCGCGGAGCGAGCTGTCGCCGCTCCAGCCGAGGTGGACGCCGTGCACGAGCCCGCGCTCCCAGCCGAAGCCGGGCGTGCCCACGGCGAGGAGGAGGGTCGCGTCAGCGCCGGGGCGGCCGCGGCGGGTGCGGCGGGTGTGCTCGCCGATGGTCAGCGGGCGGCGCTGGGGGTGGCGCTCGCGGAGGTGGTGCCCGGTGGTGTCGAGGATCTCGCGCGCGGTCGCGGGGAGCGGGAAGCCGAGCTCGAAGCGCTCGAGGCGGAACGGGCGGGCGTCGAGGTTCTCGACCCGGGCGCGCTGGGTGAGCAGGCCGGCCGCGTCGACCTCGAGGTCCACGGTCAGGCGCACGCCCGCGCCGGTGGCGACGGTCCGGAGGGCGGAGCCGAGCGCCTCGATGCTCTCGACCTCGAACCGCTCCGACGCGGCCGCGCGCTCGTGGGTGCCCTCGAAGGTGGGGGCGTGCTGCCAGCCGTCGGCCTCGACGGCGACCAGGCCGAACGGTGCGAAGGCGTCGAGTCCGCCCGAGACGCGCTGGGGGAGGGCGGCGTCGGCGAGGGCGGATAGTTCGGCGGCGGAAAGATCTCCGAGTGCGGCGCCCCAGTGCACGATCGTGGGGAAGGTGACGAGGCGGGCGTCGACGATGACGCTGGTGCCCCCGTCCTGCAGGTGGAAGAGGCGCGATTCCCGGCCGGAGAGGGTCACGGAGTCGTTCGTGGGGGCGATGCTGCGGTGCATGGCTTATTTCTAGAGCAGAAGTAATAGGGGTGTCAAGAGCGGCGCGAGTGGCCGGATCCGTTCCTGGTGCGGCGCAGTGCCGGTAGCTTTCTACCAGGCCGGAAAGAAGGAGCCCCGTGACCGACACCATCGTCGCCGAGGACGCCTCCGGGAGCTCCTCCGAGCTCCTGGCGCGCGAGGTCCTGATCCACGGTCCCGTCTCGCGGGCCGAGCTCGGCCGCCGCCTCGGCCTCTCGCCCGCCAGCCTGACCCGGCTCGCGCGCCCGTTCCTCGACGGCGGCCTGGTCGTCGAGGGCCCCGAGCAGAGCACCGGAGTCGGCCGCCCCGCCCGGCCGCTCGACATCCGCGCCGACGCGCTGAGCTTCGCGGGCGTGAAGATCACCGGCACCGAGGTCCTCGCCGTCCGCACCGACCTGCGCGCGCGCACCGAGCGGGAGCTGGTCCGCCCGCTGCCGGGCACGGAGCCCGCCGACGTGATCGCCGCGATCGTCTCGGTCGTCGACGAGCTCGGCGGCCCCTCCGCCTTCGCCGGTCTGGGCGTGACGCTCGGCGGGAGCATCGCCGCCGACGGCCGGGTGAGCCGCGCGCCGTTCCTCGGCTGGCGCGACGTCGACCTCGCCGCTCCGCTCTCCGCTGCCCTCGGGCTGCCGGTCGCCCTCGAGAACGACGTGGTCGCGCTCACGGGAGCCGAGCACTGGTTCGGGCGAGGCCGCGGCATCCCGCACTTCGCGGTGCTCACCGTCGGCGCGGGCGTGGGCTACGGACTGGTGGTGCACGACCGGGTGGTCGCGCCCCCGGAGGCGGGGCTCGGCCTGGGCGGCCACTACCCGCTGGATCCCACCGGGCCCGTCTGCGAGGCCGGCCACCGCGGCTGCTCGACCGCGATGCTCAGCCTGCCCTCGCTCCTCCGCCAGCTCTTCGTCGCCACCGGCCGCGAGCTGACCCTGGCCGAGGGCTTCGCCGCCGCTCGCGCGGGCGACCCCGGTGCCGAGCGCATCCTCGCCGACTCCGCCCGCGCGCTCGGGACGATGATCGCCGCGATCGGCAACCTCTCGATGTCCGGCACGGTGATCCTGGCCGGGGAGGGTGTCGCCCTCTACACGGAGCAGGCCGCGGTGGTGGACGCCGCGATCGCGGCCACGCGCGACCCGGACGCTCCGCCCCTGGCGCTGCTCGTCGACGACGGCGGGCTCGTGGAGTGGGCGCGCGGCGCGGCGGCCGTCGCGATCCAGCGGCTGCTGCCGCGGATCGCGCTCGGGACGCTGGGGTAGCGGGGCTCTGCGGCGCGCGGGCGCTCGGGGTGCCGGGCTGGCGCTCGGGGTGCCGGGCTCGCGGGTCCCCGCGCCCAGTGGGCCGTCGGCACGCTCGCCCGGCGGGTCTCAGCGCCGCGGAGGCTCGGGATGTCGGCCCGGCGGGTGTCCGCTCCGGGCGGGTACCGGGACGCCGGCCTCGCGGGCTAGACGCCGAGCGCCGAGCCGGGCAGGTCGCTCTGCAGGCCGTCGACGATCCGGCCGAACGCCGCGATCGCCTGGTCGTCGCCGAGACGGCCGGAGTCGACTCCTCCGGCGATGCGCAGGACCTCGGCCCGGCGCTCCGCCCGCTCCACCGCGTCGAGCCCGGAGGCCCCGATCGCTGCGGATGCGCGCACTCGCGCGACGATCGTGCCGACGTGCCATCTGCCGCGTGCCATCTGTCTCCTCCTGAAATCCCCGCCTCTCTTCGGAGCGGGCGCACACCCGGATGGGTGCGCGTCCCCGCGTCCTCACCCCTGTCGCTCCGGCGATGCGTCACGAACGGTCGTCATCCGCCCGCCGTGGCGACCGTTCGTGACGCATCGATCGAGCTGGGGAGGCGGAGCGCCCGCTCGCGGAGAGGGGGCCGGGGCGCCAGACTGACGGCGAGCGGAGGGAGGCACGATGCGACGCCTCCGCGCCCTCGCCGCCGCGCTGCTCCTCCTGCCCGCCCTCGCGGCCTGCGCGCCGGGAGGCGCGACAGGCGCCCCGAGCGGCACCGAGGCCGCCGTGGCTCCGACCACCGCCACCCCGGCTCAGGCCACCCCCGACCCGGCCCGCTCCTCCGCCGCGGCCGCCCCGGCTCCCGGGGTCACCGTCTCCGTCCAGCAGAAACGCTCCGACATCGCCGGCGGCACCATGGCCTTCGAGGTCCACAACGGCAGCGGCGCCCCGATCGAGGTCACCGCGGCCCGCCTCGTGGACCCGCGCCTCGCCGTCCCGCTCACCTGGACCGGCGGCACGGGCGTCCCCGACGGGACCTCGCGCGACCTCCGCGTCGACGTGCCCGAGCCCGCCTGCCCGGTCGCGGAGGCGCCCACTGCGCTCGAGGTCGTCCTCGCCATCGACGGCCACGGCGAGCACGCGTACCCCGCCGACGACCCGTTCTCGTTCGTCGACGCTCTCGCCCGGTCCGGATGCTTCGCCCGCACCGTCGACGCCGACCTCGCCCTGCGGATCGACACGTCCGGAGGCGCCGCGCACGAGCCGGCGCGCCTCACCATCACCGCCGACGTCCGCGGCGCCCCGATCGTGCTCCGCAGCGTCGACGCCACGATCCTCCTGCAGCCGCCCGACGCCGCCGACGCCTGGACCCTCGACCGCTCCGTGCCCGCCGGGACCCTCGACTCCGTGGTCCTGGACGCCGTCCCCACCCGCTGCGACACCCACGCGCTCGCCGAGGACAAGGTCGGCACCCGCCTGCCGATGACCGTCGAGACCGCGGGCCGGCAGGGCACCGTCGTCGTCGCCGCGACCCCCGAGCAGAAGGGCGAGCTCTACGCGTTCATCACCGCGTACTGCTCGTCCTGAGCAGGGGTGGCGGGGGGCCGGGGGTGCGGACGTCCCCGCAGACGCGCCTCGCCGTGCACCTCGGCCGTCGCTCGCCGCCGCTCGCTCGCATCGGCAGGTTGCGCCGTCGGCCGCGCCGAGTCCCGCCCGTCGTGGGACGAGCCCGGCCTACCCCGCCCGGCGGCTCGGCTCAGCCCGGCCCGCTCGACTCAGCTCAGCCCGGTTCAGCCAGCGCCCCGCTCCGCTGTGCGCGCCCCAGCCGCGCCTGCCCGCTTCACGCCGGCGCCGTGCTCAGCGCCTGCAGCCCCGTCACCCGCAGCAGGTCGAGCCGCGCCTCGTCCTCGCTGCCCGGCGCCACCGTGTAGACGACGATCCGCAGGTCGGTGCCCGGAGCCGTGAGCACGTCGCAGTCGATCGTGACCGGTCCGACGGGCGTCCGCGTCACCGTCTTCCGGCTCGCGCGGTGCTCGGCGATGCGCGCCTCCGCCCAGCGCCGCTCGAACTCGGGCGACTCCTCGCGCAGCCGGGCGACGAGGGCGGCGAGCGCCGGATCGCGCGGGTAGCGCCCGGTCGCTGCGCGCAGGTCGGCCGCGAGGTCGCTCGCGAAGTCCTCCTCGTGCTGCGCGTCGAACTCGGTGCCCGCGTGGCCCGAGGTGAAGTGCCGCCAGACGAGGTTCCGCTCCAGCCCGGTGAACACCGAGGGGTCGCCGTTGAGGGCGGCCCAGAGCGGGTTCCACAGCAGGATGTCGTGGGCCGCCGTGAACACCGCGAGCGGCACGTCGCCCAGGCGGTCGACGATCCGCTGCACGCCCGGGCTCACGTGCTGCGGCACGACGCCCGGCGAGGGGACGGCGGCGCCGGCGACCCGGTAGAGGTGGTCGCGCTCGCTGTCCGTGAGCCGGAGCGCCACCGCGAGAGAGCGGAGCATCGACGGCGACGGGTTCCGTGCGCGTCCCTGCTCGAGCCGCACGAGGTAGTCGACGCTCACGCCCGAGAGCGCCGCCAGCTCCTCGCGGCGCAGGCCCGTGGCGCGGCGGCCCGAGCCCGCGGGCAGGCCGACGTCGGCGGGACGGATGCGGTCGCGCCACGAGCGCAGCACCGTGGCGAACTCCTCCATGCCGCCCATCCTCCTCCGCCCGCCGTCGCCGAGCCAGGTACTGCCGGTCCCCCCGTCGAGCGCGGCCTGGTCGAGGCCCGACCACCCGCGCAGGATGGGCGCATGACCACGACACTCATCACCGGAGCGAACCGCTCCCTCGGCCTCGAGACCGCCCGCCGACTCCTCGAGGCGGGCCACACCGTCTACGCCGGCACGCGCGACACCGCCGACGGCGACGCCGCCCGCGCGCTCGGCGCCCACCCCGTCCGCCTCGACGTCACCGATCAGGCGAGCGTCGACTCCGCGATCGCCTCCCTGCCCGGGCTCGACGTGCTCGTCAACAACGCCGGAGTGCTGGGCACCTCGTTCGGCGTCGACGACCTCACCCCGGAGGCGATGGCGGGCGTCCTCGAGACGAACGTCGTCGGCATCGTCCGCGTCACACAGGCCGCGCTCCCGCTGCTGCAGGCCTCCGCGGCCCCGGTCGTCGTGAACGTGGCGTCCGGAGTCGGCTGGCCGCGCTGGCTGAGCACCGAGGGCCACGACGAGTTCCCCGTCACCGCGATCCCCTACGCGGCATCGAAGGCGGCGGTCGTCGCGCTCACCGTGCAGTACGCGAAGAACCTGCCGGCGATGCGGATCAACGCGAGCGACCCCGGCTACACCGCGACCGACTTCAACGGACACGGCGGGCACCAGACCGTCACCGAGGGCACGGACGCGACCGTCGCGCTCGCCCTGCTCGGCTCCGACGGGCCGACGGGCGAGTTCCACGACCGGCGCGGGCGCATCGAGTACTGAGCGGCGGGGAGGGCGGGCGCGACCGGCCGGACACCGGCCCGGACCCGGCAGGCGTCCACGTGCCCGTTCGAGGAGCCGCTGCCCCGAGCGCGGCGTGCGTCCACGTGCGCGTTCGAGCAGATCCCGCCCCGACCCTACGTGCGTCCGCGCACGCCCGAGACGCGGTGAGGTCCCCGAACCCGCCCTCGGCGCACCGGCCAGCACATGGTGATGAGGTGTCCTGTCTGCGCGGTCACCGGTCCTCGGTGCTGGGCTGTGAGTGACGGCCGGAGCCGGGACGCTGCCCACCGCGTGACAGAGGGCCGGATGAACCGCCGGCCCGACGGTGCGTGCTCGCTCCGGTGCGCCTACCGACTCACCGCGTCTCGTGTCAGCTCTGCAGCTCGACCCCCCAGTTCGTCCTCTGGACGTCGGCGTCGAGCCCGCGCAGCTCGCGCGCCACGGCGTCGGCCTGCTCGCGCAGCTCCCGCACCGGCAGCGCGGGCAGGCGGCGCAGCTCGCTCCGGAGCTGGCGGTAGCCGCGCTCGCCGGCGGCCGCGTCGGCCGCGCGGGTCAGGAGGCTGTGCCGGGCGCGCAGGGCCTCGCGCCGGGCGAGCGCCGCGGTCAGCACCTCTCCGGTGGGAGTGGTGGCCGTCGCGTTGGTGAGGTTGATCGCCGTGACCAGCCGCTCGAGCTCGCCCAGTGCGCGCGTGCAGTCGGCGAGCAGCTCGGCCGGGTCCTCGGTCGGCTCCTCTCCCTCCTGGTAGGAGGCGTTCGCGACGATCCGCGACTGGAGGGCCTCGATCCGCTTCTGCAGGTCGGCCCGCTCGAGGAGTGCTTCGGCGAGAGTCATGCGACCAGGCAAGCACACATCGACGGGACCCGCGCCCCTAGGCTGCGACCGTGCCGCTGCAGAACCATCCCGGAGACGTCGAGTTCCCCGTCCGACCCCGGCTGCGCTACGCGCGGGCGGCCGATGCGCACCGGCGCGGGCAGGGCGCCGGACGCCGCGCCCTCCTGGTGACGGCCTTCGCGGCTCCGGTGGGCCTGGTCGGCTTCGCATGGGGGCTCGCGCTCGGCGGCGGCGAGAGCGTCGTCGCGTTCACGGCGTTCGCGTTCGCTCTGGCCTTCGGGCTGCTCGCCGCCACGGTCGGCTTCCAGCAGTGGGATGCGCGCGCGCCGCGCCGCGAGCAGCTCGCCTACCTCGGCGCGGCCGACTCGCCGACCCCGTCCCTCCGCCAGCAGCAGCTGCTCGCGCTCGACGCGGTCAGCGACTTCTCGTTCGCCGGCTGGAACTCCTCCCTCGCGTTCCAGCCCTCCTGGGCCGAGCTCCCGGAGGAGCTGCGGCGCCGCTACGCCGACGGAGCGAAAGGAGCGCCCTGGCAGCAGCTGCCGCTGCATCCGCTCGTCGAGCACCGGGTCGCGCTCGACCGCGACTTCCGCATCGCCTCGGCCGACGACGTGGAGCTGCTGGTCGCCGACGTGCTCACCCGCGGGCCGCTCTCGACCCGCTTCGCCGAGGTCTCGGCCTCCGCCGACGCCGAGCGGATGCGCTCCCGGGTCGCCGCGCTCACGGGCGGCAGCGAGTTCCACCTCCTCGAGCTCGCCCAGGCGGTCGACGGGCGTCCGCCGCTGCTCCTGCTCGCGGGCGACGCCGAGCGCACGATCGGCGCGATCCGCTACGCCTACGTCGCCGGCTACCTCCCGGCGGCGCGCGCCTGGGAGCTGCTGGCCGCGGTCGGCGACCGCGTCTTCGAGCGCTACTCCGGCTGGGACGCCTACTGGGCCGACGCGGCCCTCGCCATCGCCTTCCGCACCGACTCCCTCGGCGCGGTGCAGCACCACCATCGTCTGCGCGCGGAGCTCGCGGCCTCGGGGTGGCCGGCGGCGTCGGTGCCGTACCCGGGTTGACCGCGGCTGCGGAGACGGTGCCTCCGAGCCGGAGCGTCCGGACCGGAGGCGCGCAAACGAGGTGACCTCCGTCGCCGACCGTGCCCACCGACCCTGCGAGCGCTGCGCCCCCGGCGTCAGCCCAGCTTCGAGGCGGGCACCGTCTCGAGGTGGAGCAGGTCGCGGCGCAGGCGCTGCGAGCGGACGTAGCTGCTCAGCACGTGCTCGGGCGAGGGCGGGGAGTCGCTCCCGCCGAGGAGGGCGCGCGCGGTCGTGAGGCGTGCGCGGCGGATCTCGTCGAACACGGTGGTGCCGTTCCGCGCGAAGGTGCGCTGCAGCGTCCGCTTCGGGACGCCGAGGCGCTCGCAGATCTCCTGGACCGAGAGGCGGGGGTCGGTGGACATCGCGGCGATCAGGGCGAGGGCGCGCGTGTAGACGTCCTCGCTGCTCTCGCGCGGCAGCGAGGTCGCCAGCACAGCGCCCGCCAGCTGCTCGACGGCGGCCCGCACCAGGGGGAAGGCGGGGGAGTCGGCGTCGAGGGTGGAGCCGAAGGTCGCGTTGACGGTCGAGAGCAGGATTCCGCGGCTGGCCGCGTCGGCCTCGGTGACGACGGCGCCACGGTCGGCCGAGTCGACCAGGCCCAGCAGCGGGCGGTCGAGGGCGATCTCGGTGCGGGCGCTCGGGGTGTCGGTCACGATCGTGAACGGGGAGTCGCAGTGGAGGAAGGCGATGTCGCCCGGCGCGACGCGGACCTCGAGTGCCGCCGGATCGTCCGGCTGGATCACGATCGCGCCCTCGAGCGGGATGATCAGGCGGACGCCCGGGCCGATGGCGGAGGTGCGGTGCAGGCGGGCCGGCGAGTGCCAGATCCGGAGCACGTCGACGCCGTCGCTGCAGAGGGTGTCGGCCACGATGCGGAACGCACCGTTCGCGCGGACGTCGACGCCGCTCTGTGCCAGCCACGCGGCCGCCGCGGTGTCCCGGCGGGACACCCCGCGATCGACGATCGGTCGGCTGCCTTCTGCGATTCCCCTCACGGCGGAGTCCTTTCCTCTGGCGCGTCCTCCGTACGACGCGATCCCTCTACCCTGGCCGATCCGGGCCGGTGGTGAGAAGTCTTCATGCGATCGCGTCGTCGCTCACCTCCACCGCAAGGTGTCGGATCCCGCCATCGGGGGGCGGAACCTGACCTCCGGGGTGCGCCTCGGATCGACGTGGATCTCGAGCGCGGCGACGTCGGTGAACGGCCGGTCGTCGCTCGTGCGGCCCCGCAGCACGATGGAGTGGCGGAGCGTCCGGGGCGCCCTCAGCGGCGCGATCGTGTAGTGCGCGACGGCCACGAATCCCGCTCCCGGGGCGACCCGCTCGGGCCGGCCGACCACGGTGACCGGGGCCTCGTCGTAGTCGAGCTCGGCGCCCGAGCCGTCGGTGAAGGAGCCGCAGAACAGGGCGAGGTCCTGCAGGGCGGAGGTGCCGGAGTTGTGGAACTGCATCCAGAAGGTGATCACGGCGACGGAGCCGCACGCGGGCGCGAGCCGCACCGCGCTGCCGTCGAGGACGAGGTGCGGAGGCGCATCGAGCGTCGGAGCTCCGAGCATCAGCCGCGCCGCCTGACGCCCGCCGCCGGTGCGGCCACCGGTTCCGCTGCGCGTCCCGCCAGCTGCAGGAGGCCGCACGCGGCGACCACTCCGACGAGGGCGGCCGCCCAGCTCAGGTCCTGCTGGTCGAACTCCCGGAGGTGCGCCAGGACGCCCGTGAATCCGAGGATCCCCTGGGCCGCGGCGACGGTGGCGAAGGCGAGCAGCGCGGCCGTGGCGGCGACCGCGGCCGGGGCGGGCGGGTCGCCCTCCGAGTCCTGGGCGAAGCGGCGGACGGCGTGCGCGAGGGCGAGTGCGCAGAGGGCTGCGGCGACGAGGGCGGCCGCGGTGTAGGCCGGGCCGGCGGCCAGCAGGAGGAGGGCGCCGACGACGACCCGCAGGCAGGCCGGGAGGACGCCGGGAGCGCTGCATCCGCGCGCGCCCGGGCCTCCGCCGAGGGCCGCGGTGAGGGCGCGGGACTCCTCGAGGCGCCTCCGGACGCCATGAGGACCAGCGGCGCGGAGCAGGGCGGTCGCGCCCGAGGCGAGCAGCGCGACGCCGACGAGCAGGGGGAAGACGAGGGCGGCGGCGGGCAGGACGGGGGCGGCGTCGGCAGGGGTCATCGGGTCTCCTTCGGGGCGGGGACGGGGCGCGGCACCTCGATGATCCGTCCTCGCGGAGCGCCTCGGGAGGCCGGGCGCGAACGCTCACGAGGCAGGCGCGCCAGAACGTCAGAACGCGCCAGAGGACCGTGCCGTCGAGCCGTGCCAACGGCACCGCGGAACGTGCCACGCGCCTCCGCGTGCCCGCTGCGCGCCGTTTCGAGACGGCCTACGCTCACCGGATGGACGAGGTGCGGGACGCGTACGGCGCGCGGGCGGAGGAGTACGCGGCGCTGCTCGGATCGGTCGACGCGGGGCCCGCGGCCGATCGCGAGCTGATCGGGTCGTGGGCCGACGGGCTGGAGGGCACGGTCGCCGATGTGGGCTGCGGGCCCGGGCACTGGACGGAGTTCCTCCAGCGCCGCGGAGCCGCCGCTATCGGCGTCGACCCGGTGCCGGAGTTCGTCGCGCTGGCTCGAGCGCGGTTCCCGGACGTCCCGTTCCGGCTCGGCTCGGCGCTCGAGCTCGACGTCGACGGCCTCGGGGGCGTTCTCGCGTGGTACTCGCTCATCCACCTGCCGCCGGCGGAGCTGCCCGGCGCGGTCGCGGCGCTCGCCGCGCACCTCCGACCGGGCGGAAGCCTGCTGATCGGCTTCTTCGAAGGGCCGCGCACGGAGGCGTTCGCGCACGCCGTCGCACCGGCGTGGTTCCATCCGCTCGCCGAGATGCGCGCCCTCGCCGAGCAGGCCTGCCTCGAGGTGACCCACTCGCTCCGCCGCAGCGCCCCCGGCGTCCGCGACCACGGCGAGCTGATCGCTGTACTCCCGCGCTGACGCCGAGCTGATCGCCGGCCTCTGATCCGGACGCCGCCGACGCCGCGCTGGTTCCGCGCTGACGGCTCCCGCTCCCGCTGGTCACCGGCGGCCGGCGTCCCGGCCCACCGCATCCCCTCGAGACACCACCGCCCCGCCGAGGCGCCGCCGTCTCAGCAGTGCTGCGGCGGTCCCGGCGGTGTCTCGGCGGACGAGGGCCGCCGCGCCTAGAGGCGGTCGGCGCGCCACTCCGTGGGGATCTCCTCGCCGCGGCGGAACGCCTCCTCCTCGCGCTCGCGCAGCTCGACGCGGCGGATCTTGCCCGAGATCGTCTTGGGCAGGGGGTGGAACTCGAGGCGCCGCACCCGCTCGAAGGAGGACAGCAGCTCGCGGGTGTGGGCGAAGATCGCGCTCGCCGTCTCGGCGGTCGGCTCCCAGCCGTCGGCGAGGGTGACGTAGGCCTTCACCACGCTGTGGCGCACCTCGTCCGGAGCCGGGACCACTGCGGACTCGGCGACGGCGGGGTGCTGCAGCAGCACGCTCTCGACCTCGAACGGCGAGATCTTGAAGTCGGAGGACTTGAAGATGTCGTCGGTGCGGCCGACGAAGGTGATCGTGCCGTCGACTGCGCGGACCGCCACGTCGCCGGTGTGGAAGTAGCCGTCGGCGCGGGCGCGCTCGGTGCGGTCCTCGTCGCCGAGGTAGCCGGACATCAGGTTGACGGGCTCGACGGAGAGGTCGAGGCAGATCTCACCGGTGGAGGCGGGCTCGCCGGTCAGCGGATCGACGAGGGCGATGGCGACGCCGGGCAGCGCGCGGCCCATCGCTCCGGGGACCACGGGGGCGCCGGGCGGGTTCGCGATGATCGCGGTGGTCTCGGTCTGGCCGTAGCCGTCGCGGATGGTGAGTCCCCACTCCCGCTCGACGGTCGCGATGACCTCGGGGTTGAGCGGCTCGCCCGCCGAGAGGATCTCGGTCAGCGCGCGCGGCTTCGCTCCGAGCGCCGACTGGATCAGCATCCGCCACACGGTCGGCGGCGCGCAGAACGTGGTGACCTCGGCCCGGTCGAGCTGCTCGTGCAGTGCGGTGGGGGAGAAGCGGCTGTAGTTGTAGACGAACACCGTCGCCTCGGCGTTCCACGGCGCGAAGAAGCAGCTCCACGCGTGCTTGCCCCAGCCCGGCGAGCTGATCGCCATGTGCACATCGCCCGGCTGGACGCCGAGCCAGTACATCGTGCTGAGGTGCCCCACGGGGTACGACTCGTGCGTGTGCACGACCATCTTGGGCTTCGAGGTGGTGCCGGAGGTGAAGTAGATCAGGCACGGATCGGAGCTCTGGACGACCACGGTCGGGCTGATGCCGAAGGGCTCGAGCGAGTCGGCGTAGTCGAGCCAGCCCTCGACGGCGCCGCCGACCGCGATGCGGCCGAAGCCGCCCTCCATCTCGTCGAACTTGGCGGTCTCGGAGGCGTCCGCGATGACGTGCGCGACCTCGCCGCGCTCGAGGCGGTCGGCCAGGTCGGCGGGTGAGAGCAGGGTCGTCGTGGGGAGGATGACCGCGCCGAGCTTCATGATCGCGAGCATCGACTCCCACAGCTCGAGGCGGTTGCCGAGCATGAGCATCACGTGATCGCCCTGCTCGACGCCGACCGAGTGGAGCCAGGCGGCGACCTCGTCGGAGCGCCAGCGCATCCGGTCGAAGGAGTACTTCTCCTCGGAGCCGTCCTCCTCCACGATCCAGAGGGCGGGGCGCTCGTTGCCGATGGCGATCGCGTCGAACCAGTCCACCGCCCAGTTGAAGCGGGGCCCGACGTCCGGCCACTGGAAGGCCTCGTTCGCGGCGACCGCATCGGTGCGGTGCTGCAGGAGGGTGTCGCGGGCGGCGCGGAAGCTCCCGGTGGGGTTCATGCATGTCTCCGTAGCGGTCGAGGTCCGGCCGCTGGCGGGACCGACCCCCATTCTGCTCCCGCTGCGGTGCCGGGTGCTGCGTGGGGGAGGCCCGGTGGGGATGTCCGTCGGAGGGAGCACCTGTGGAGGAGCGGCCGAGTCCGTTTCACGAAGGACGCGGCGTCAGCGGGAGAGCGGAGGGCTCGCCCGCCGCAGCAGGCGCTCCCTCCGCTCCCTCCGCTCCCTCCGCTCCCTCCGCGGGACCTCAGTACTTGATGGACTGACCGCCGTCGATCGGGAGGACGGTCGCGTTCACGTACGAGGCGTCGTCCGAGAGGAGGAAGGCGACGACCGAGGCGATCTCGTCGGCCTCGCCGTAGCGCTTGGTCGGGTTGACCTGGATGAACTCCTCGGCCGCCTTGCGCGGGTTCTGCGGGTCGAGCTGCTTCATCGAGTTCTCGACCATCGGGGTCCAGATGGCCCCGGGCGCGATCGCGTTGATGCGGATGCCGAAGTCGCCGTACTCGATCGCGGAGTTGCGGGTGAGGCCGACGACGCCGTGCTTGGCGGCCGCGTAGCCGGACTGGTTGCCGATCGCGGTGATGCCGCCGACGCTCGCGGTGTTGACGACCATGCCCGAGCCCTGCTCGCGCATCACCTTCAGCACCTTCTCGAGGCCGAGGAACACGCCGCGGAGGTTGATCGCGACGACCTTGTCGAACTCGTCGGCCGTGAAGTTCTCGGTGAGGTTCTGGCGGCCCTCGATGCCGGCGTTGTTGAAGAAGCCGTCGATCCGGCCGAAGGCCTCGAGGGTGCGCGCGACATAGGCGTCCACGTCCGCCTCCTTCGACACGTCGGCGAGGACGGTGATCGACTCGGTGCCCTCGGGCAGGACGTCGACCGTGGCGGCGAGGCCCTGCTCGGAGATGTCGACGAGGGCGAGCTTCGCGCCCTCCTGGGCGAGGCGGACGGCTGCGGCGCGGCCCAGGCCGGATCCACCTCCGGTGATGAGGACGACGCGGTCGGTGAAGCGGGTGCTGGTGGTGGTCATGACGACTCCTGCTCGAAGAGGGATGGGCTCGGAGGCCGTGCGGTCGGCGAGTCCGTATCCATGCGTCTGCATGCAATTGACTCCACGATACGCCACAGGTGTCGGTTGAGTCTGAGTGCGCGGTCAGGGATGGAGTGATCCGGGCTGCGGGCGCCCGCAGCCCGGATCACTCCATCCCTGACCGCGCACTCAGACTCAACC